>JAOZRF010000139.1 GCA_029940245.1 Desulfobacula sp. | reverse complement strand
TTTATCTTAGAAATAATTTCTTTTCGCTGATAAATTTCCATTCGCAGTTTTTCAAGTTGATCAATCCATATCAATGATAGGGCGGGCAGATTAAAAAATCTTAATGACAGGGCTGTCGGAGGCATGTCAATGATCAGGTAATCATAAGTTTTATATCGGGTTTGAAGGTTCATGAAAGCTGTAACCAAAGCATATTCCTCCATGCCGGGAGAATATTTTAGAATGTCAAAATAATTGTCCAGATTAAAGGCGGTAAGGTATGCATAGCTGTTTTTAACATTCTGGGCAGTTTTTTTTAAATAGCGTTTGATTTCTTTGTCCCTGTTGATTTGAAGGACTTCAAGACAAGGGCCTATTGTGCGGGCTTTATCAGAAAAATCTGTCTCAAAAATATCAGACTGGTTGTGGGCATCATCAAAAGATGCCAGAAGTACTTTTTTACCTTTCTCCATAAGCACCAGTGATAAAAGTGCAGATGTCGTGGATTTTCCAGTTCCACCCTTACCCAAAAAAAATAATGTTTGAAGTTCAGACATGATTTTTATCCTATATCAAATACGGAAAACAGCCTGGATAATGGTTCATTGGCTGTATCCACCCTTTCAAGAAGTAAAATCAAATCCTTTTCCATCAACGGAAGAAGATCCATAGAGATTTGTACTGGTGGAGACGGCATACCAATGAATGTTCCTTGTACCAAAACAGCAAAAATATATTCCAGCTCTTCTAATTCCGCCTCAACAGTTCCAATGGCCTTGCTTCTTGCCACCTCGTCAGCCACCTGCCAGATGCCGGCAAGACGGTTTTTCATTCTTCCAATGATATCAAGGATATATGTCCCTGGTCTGTTCATTTTACCCTGAATATCTTTTGATCAAAATTGATCCGCTTTTGAGACGGGAAATAATAGTACACTGCATACAGGGTCATCAGTACGATAGCGGCTGCAAAAAATCTGGGGAAATCGCATAAAACAGCTATAAAAGCAAAATATGGCGTGATCATTGATATCCATAAAATTTTTCTTTGAAAAGACAAAAATTCTTTGGCTGGAACCTGAGTTTGCTTGCGCATGGAATGGGCAAAAAGCGTCCTGAAAAAAAGGGGACCTGCAATGGCAGTAATGGCGGATAAGATAAACACCATTGAATGCAGAACAGAAGGAATGACAAACTGCCCGGGCGTGATAAAGTTTAATTGTCTTGCCAGGCCAAAAGTCAGAAAAAGGCCCACTGCCGGTAAAAGCACTATAATATATTGTCGTTTAAGTATGGGTTGCATATAACCTCATTGTATGAGCCGGGAGAAATAATTTCTCCCGACTCATAAACTATATCATCGGGCTTCGGATTTCATGCTCATAAATTTTATGAGTCCTTCAACAGTGATCCAGATAGCCAGGAGAAGTATCACTCCATTAATTACCTGGAGCATCATATTATTGGCGTTACCGAACGAATTCTGATTCAGTATAAGTGCCCAAATGGTCATAAACATCATTAATACAGCCGGAATACCCGCTATCAAGTATTTCATACCGCCTTTGGTTTTCAGGTACAAGGTAATAATGATCAGGGCAAGTCCTGCAAGGGTCTGGTTGACCGCACCAAACAAAGGCCAAAGTTTTAGCGCACCCTTTCCACCGGCGCCTGTTGCAAAGGCAAGTGCCAATGCAGTTGCCACAGCTATAAAAGTGGCCACATATTTACCGGTAAGATAATTCATTTTAAAACTGCCGAAAAGCTCAGAAACAATATAGCGCTGGATACGAGTGGCTGTATCAAGGGTGGTTCCGGCAAAAGATGCCACAAATACACCCATGATAGCCAGACCAAAAATGTTGGGCAATCCCGTGGAGGCAATCATATTGGCAGATCCGTACACAAAAGCCGCTATTTTAGAGCCAAGGCCGGCTGCTGCTGCCCAGGAAGAATAATGGGTTGTCCAGGCTGCCACTCCCATCAGGGTTTCACCTGATTTGGTCACATACCCCATACCTATTCCGGCGGAAACAGCAATGATCACCAAAGTGGCAAGCGCCCCTTCCATGAGCATGGAACCATATCCGACAAACAGAGAATCGCTTTCATTCCTGACCTGTTTGGAAGAGGTACCTGAAGAGACCAGGGAATGAAACCCTGAAATAGCGCCGCAGGCAATGGTAATAAACAGAAAAGGCCACATGGGCGGGGCCTTGGCAGGAGCCATCTGAACTGCCGGGGCAACAATGTGAAGATTCCCGCCAAAGGCAGAAAAGAACACTCCTAGAATCAGCAGAGCCATGGCAATCAACAACTGATGAGAGTTGATAAAGTCACGGGGCTGTAGCAGGGTTGTTACCGGAAGAGTAGAAGCAATAAATGCATAGATCAAGAGAATAATCGTCCATACACCAGTAGGCGGAACACCTGCAATAACCGGCATTTTAATGGGAATATAAACACCGATGAGCACCGTGATATACATTACAATCACAGCAATAATGGACAAGGCCATGACGCTTTTTCCCTGTTTATAAACCGCATATCCAAGCCAAAGAGCAATGGCGACCTCACACCAGACCGGGAATACCGCTGCCGGATACATGGCAAAGACCACGGCAATGACCAGTCCGAAGATGGCAATCACAATCCATAACTCTAAAAATACGATTAAAAAAAAGAGAAACCGGGTGCGGGCATTGACATATTTTGAAGTATAATCCGCAATGGATTTGCCCTGGTTTCTCATGGAGATAATCAAGGCACCAAAATCATGAACCGCTCCCATGAAAATGCTTCCGAAAAATACCCATATCAATGCAGGTACCCATCCCCAGATAATAGCGATAGCGGGTCCGACAATGGGCCCGGTTCCGGCAATGGACGTAAAATGATGCCCGAAAATCACTTCCTTTTTCGTGGGAACATAATCAGTACCATCTTCCAATTCAACTGAAGGAACCGTTGCCGCCTGGGATAACTTAAAAATTTTCTGACCAATGAATTTGCCATACAGATTATACATCAGAATATAACCTATAAACGCAACAACCATGATAATTAGCGCACTCATTTGATTACCTCCTTGCTATGTTATAAAGAATAAAAATTAATATAAATCATGACAAAAACAATTGATAATGCATGCTTTTATCAGCTAAGCGCCTTTGCTGTCATTATTTTCTATATAGCAAAATAAATGCCAGGATATATTTTCCTCTAAAAAATAAATAAAATAGTATAATATCAATGGATTATAATATTTTAATATCAAAAAAAAAATGCAGAAACGCAGAAACGCAATGCTTAGGAGTCAACAATGCAACCCTTTTTCCCAAACAATGATTTGCTTCATGACAAATATAGTAAAGATCGGGTTTTCTTTCATAGGCGGTAATGATTCATTGCAATTCTCCGCTATCTTTTTAAAATATCTTCCGAAATCCCAGTGAAAGGTCCGCCACATAAATCAGTTCACCTGTTCCATGAAATTTTTCAACCAGGCCGTCAAAACTTGAAGGATCAATATCAAATGTATGGAAAAACACTTTTCTAACCCTTCTTCAATATCATCATAGGAGGTCATGATACTGCACAGTCGACCGCCGCTGCTCCTGATCATATCTGTTAAATTTTTTATAATGCCGGGCTTTTCCTGTAGATTAAATGCAAAAACCTGCCCCTTATTTGCGATTCCTGTAAAAGATACAAAACACCGGAAAATATCACTTTTTGTTATAATCCCCTCCATTTTACCCCTATTTGAAACCACGGGTATTCCGGATATCCCGTTACTCAACATGATTCCGGCAGCTTCATCATTTCCTGCCTCCAATATTTTTGGTGTCATTAGTAACAAAGTTTTTGCCTGGTGCCTATCCTTGCTTAACCTGATACCAGCAAATGTCGTGCCATTTTGTAAAAAATTCATAAGCGTATTGTTAAATAGGTATCTGAGACTTTAAAACGTAATAAAAAATCAACCGCACATGAAACAAACCAAACAATATTTTTTCAACCTGTAAAAAAAACTGACACTCAGTACTGATGAAATCAATCCATAAAAAAATACAAAAATCATCACATAAAAAACTGTTACAAATCTCCAAAGTAATTTTTAACACACTTATAATATAGATTTAGGATCATGGCATTATTATTGCTGTTATTTTTAACAGTGATTGTTAACCTTAATAACTGAAAGGAAAAAATAAAAATTAACGAATCTATCAAAACAAAAATGGGTATCGTTCACATTGAAACCTGTTGAAATATTACGGGGACTCAGAAACAATGGGATTACACGGCACCTTCTCGCCCATCTTCTCTCGGATCCTGAATTAGAAGAAAAAATCGTTTATCTCACTGCCTATTCCTGGACATGGGATCTGGATTATTCCGGATTAAACGTTCAGTCATACAGAAATATCCTGATTCATCTTTATGCCGGCTTCGGATTTCTGAAATTTCCAACCAACGAGCCCAATATTTGTCTAAAACGTGAAAATATCTTTATGGCACGAGTGGGAAAGAATGTTCTTCAAAATAGCCTGGAAGCTTTTAAATGGATGCGTTTCGGGCTCACTGTACCAGCCACGCTGTCATTTCTTTTGCACAGTGAATGAATTTCCAGGGGGCACGACCGAATTTATAAAAAATTGTACCGGAATTTTGTCACAAACAGGTTACACTCTGTATATAAACAGGAGACACCAGGTTTTGAGTCTCTTTTCTTTTATACCATCTTAAACGGAAAATATTCATCTGCCTGGGGAAAATTTGACAAATCCTTTTCAATGGCAGCCGTTAAAAAAGAATTGAGCCACCAGAATACATCTTTAGTTTTAACATTTTCCCTAAGATTTCTCATTCGCTGGTTTTTTTCCTCCAAAGGCATATTAAATGCTCTGTAAATCGCTTTGGCCATGCCTTCAGTATCATGGGGATTTACTAAAATGGCATCCTGATAAAACTGCTGGGCAGCCCCGGCGAATTCGCTGAGTATTAAAACACCTTTTTCATCAATATTGCAGGCGCAATATTCCTTGGCAATAAGATTCATACCATCTTTTAACGGAGCAATAAAAGCAATCTCACATGTCCGGTAAAGCGATATAAGTTCATCTCGATCAAGAGTTCTAAACATATACTGGACTGGGAGCCAGTCATTTGTACCAAATATGCCGTTAATCTCTCCCACAAGTTGTTCTATCTTAAGTTTCAGGTCAGCATAGGCAGTTATTTCCCTTCGGCTTGGGGCCACAATCTGAATAAAATGCGCCTTTTTATGAAATTTTGGGAATAGTGTTAAAAACCTTTGAAATGCTTTCAGCTTTTCAGGTATGCCCTTGGTATAATCCAGACGATCAACACCCAGTAATATTTTAGTATCAGAGGCATTACTTCGCATTTCCTTTGCCCTTTTATAGATTTTACTATCCCAGGCTTTAAGAAAAAATTCATTATAATCAATGCTGATGGGAAAAACTCCGATGCGAACCTTTCTGTTGCCTAACCTTAATTCACTTACACGCTCATTAGATTCTGCCTTTTTATCAATTTGCACATCTTGAATGATTTTCTTGATACATCCGATAAAATTACGTTTGTCCTGAATTGTGTGGAAACCCAGGATATCGTATTCCAACATGGCGGAAAGAAGCTCAAACCGCCATGGACATCGGGCAAAAGTATCAATGGGCGGAAACGGTATGTGCAGAAAAAAACCAATGGAATTTCTCTTGTACATTTTACGCAATTGAGCACCCACAAGTATCAATTGATAATCATGCACCCAGATAAAATCCTGGTCATCTGTATTCCGACACACGACCAATGCAAATTTTTTATTAATCGCCTGATAGCTTTTCCAGTATTCAGGTAAAAAAATGCACTTATCAGTAAAATCATGGAAAAGAGGCCATAGGATTGAATTGGAAAAACCTTCGTAATAATTTTTTAACTCATCTGAGTTAAGCATAACAGGTTTAACATTATATCCTGAAGCTGATGATTGTATGACCTGCAACATATTGTCATCAATATCTTCCTTTTGCACAAAGCCGGGCCAGCCTATCCAGGTGCCGTTTCGATTCTTCAGTACTGGTGCCATTGCTGTTACAAGTCCCCCTGCCCCTTTTCCAACCTCTATTGTTCCATCCTCAGATTTTTTTAAAATAAGTGGCAGCCTGTTGGATACAATAACAATGCGACTTTTTATTTCCATTTTTTCATCTTTATACCTTCCAGGGCTCTTGTAAATATATCTTTTATATAATGACCACTGCCATCTTACCTGGATATAATTTAATGATTTCATCTTTAATCATCATTGTGATGGGTCTTGCCCTGCTGTTCAGACTTTTAACCTTAACCTCTTTTTGAGTAATTTCCAGATCAAGCCAGTGTTTTCTGTATCGAATATGAAAACTCAGGCGGTTTATGGATTTTGGAAGTACTGGGTTTAAAATAAGGATATCACTTCGTATTTCCAGACCTGCATAACCCCTTTGGAGAATATCAATACATCCTGACATGGCAGCCAGGTGAATACCTTCCCTGATACTTCCATTTTGCTCACCAACAATGTCAGTCTCAAGTGCCTGACTGAAAAATTCCCAGGAATCTTCTCTTGCCTGCCGGGCTTGAACCCAGGCATGAATAACCAATGCAAGCGAGGACCCGTTTGTAGTTCGATTCAGATAATAGTTGATATTTTTTTGAATAAAATCATCGCCAACAACATAATCAAGACGATTAAACATTTTTTTTATTTTTTCCGCACTGAAAAGATAAAAAAGCATTAAAACATCCGGCTGCTTGCATAGCTTATAATTGTTGGCACTATCCCCTTCCTTTTCAAGAATCCTGTCCAGACGCTGGATATTTCCATACCGTTTTTTATACCCATCCCAGTTAAATTCCTTTAAGGCCTCATATCCCTCAAACTGACTGATAATGCCATCTTCATGGAATACCAGTTTCATCCTTCGACTCATTTTTTTCCATAAATCCAGTTCTCTGTCTTCTATACCAAGCTTTTGCCTTAAATTTTCCCAGTCCTGTTCAGGAAGAACATGCTGCAGGTTAAGTGCCTGATCCATGACAAACATAACCATTAAATTGGTATAAGCATTGTTATTCAAACCTGATTTGTCTGCTCCGGGGTAAGCATCATGATATTCAT
>JAOZRF010000138.1 GCA_029940245.1 Desulfobacula sp. | reverse complement strand
GGACACATTTTTTTTATATACCATTTGCCGAAAATGCCAGGATTGGCAAATTCGACAAATACAGATTTGCCACAAGGTTTCACTATTGTACCGGTAGCTGAAAAGCAAGGCTGGATTGATCCGATGGTCTGGTCACCGGCCTTGGAAGCCGAATATTTTCCTCGGAGAAAATTATCCCGATATAATTTTTAAAATAATTTGGCCAAGCTTTTCAGGATCATGTCTGGCAATCATTCCCTTGGTATTTAAAATATCAACCAGGTGCAGGTTGCGATGCTCCCAGAAAGGATCTGTGTAATCAATATGAACAAAATCTGATTTTTGTTTGGAATAGATATCAAGCACCTTTTGTATGGGTTTTATGGCGTTGCCAATAAGGCCATCAACTTTACGTTCAAGATGCTCTTCCAGTTTGATAGCAAAATCTTTTCCTGAAAAATTATGGGTCTCTCCAAATTTTGTCATAATATTAATAAAGAAATAAACCTTTGCAGACGTATTTTGCAGGGCCGCTTTAACCCCTGGAACAATCAGGTTGGGGATAATGCTGGTAAACAGGTCGCCGGGTCCGATAAAAATATAGTCTGCCTTTGCAATGACATCTAAAACCGGGGGATGTGCAGAAATTGCGGCATGATGATGGGGAACCAGGAAAATATTTTTGATTCGTTCGCGCGGTGTTCCCCGGGGCAGATCAATGGCTTCTTCGCCATAGATTCTTTTTCCGTTGGTAAGTTCGGCAACCAGGGTTGCCCGGTCTGTGGTAACTGGAAGGATGGTGCCTTTCACTTCAAGTATTTCTGCAAGGGCAGCAACACCTGCCGGGAAATCTCCTGTATATCTTGAGAGCATTGTTAAAAGCATGTTGCCGGCATTATGACCAGCCAGGCGTGGATCCTTTTTAAAGCGTTTTAACATAATGGCATGGCAGGCATCCTGATGGGGTGACAAGGCAATGATACATTTTAAGATATCACCGGGCGGCAGGATTCCAAGTTCATTCCTTAATCTGCCGGTGCTGCCGCCTGAATCCACCATAGAGACGATGGCTGTTGTGTGTATGTTTTCTAAATCTCTTAATCCGGATAATAATATGAATTGACCGCTTCCACCGCCGATGGTGACAATATTTTTTTCTTTTGTTTCCATGGAATACCTTTAAAAATATTATGGGTAAATCAGCATTTGTGCAATGGTTTCTTTTGTTTTATTCGTTTTATTGAAGTCCCGTCGAAATTTCATCTCTATTTGTGCCATTTGCTTATAAAAAGGGGTCCTGTCAAATTTGATGTATGGTTTGCCATCAAACAGGCCTGCACGGCAACCAGGGCTTTTGACTGGTTCAGCTCCTGGTCTGCAGAGTTCATGGGGCAGCCCGTGAAGTCTGCAAATCATTGGCCGAAAAGGATATAGAAGGCATCGGCCATTTTCGTTTACAGGACAGATAATTTTTAAAGTATTTATTTTTAAATTGTCAGAGAAAGTCTTTTTAATATAGATATCCGCCCTGTTCTTTATGGTTGCTTTTTGTTCCTGGTCAAGCCCATTAAAGCCATGGAGTAAATATGCTTTTTCAATGTATGTATGGTGAAAAAATAAAGAGGTACAGCAATTGTCTTCACACCCGTTGCAAATGAAATGATAGCCGAGGGCAATCTTGTCCCAGGTTTTATCCATATCATTGTAAAGGGTTTTAAGGGTTTTAAAAGGTGTGTCTGTCATTGTAGAAAATCAGACCAATGGTTTTGGCAGGAAAATTTTGGAATAAAGCCTTAACGCATACCGGTCTGTCATGCTGGCAATCAAATCGCAAACAGAACGTTTAAGAGCATTCTTTGAAGAATCCCATGGAGCCATTTCCATTTTTTCCAACTCAACCTGCAGGCGGTCAGAGTTTTGTATAAAGTAATTATAAAGACTTATGATCACATTTTTTGCCTTGATAAATTCATTATGGACATCTGATGAACGGTACACCTTATCATATAGGAATTTTCTTAATATGATCATGGCATGAAACGTATCCTGGCCCATATCAAGAACGAATTTGCCATTAATGGGTCGGCTGTTATACACCAATTGCTCGATCATGATGCTGGCTCGCTGGGCATGTGTTTTTCCCAATTTTTTAATGCAGATGTCCGGAATCTCTGTTGATAAGATAACCTTGCCTCTCAATGCATCATCAAGATCATGGTTTAAATAGGCGATGATATCAGCCACCCGGACAATTCTTCCTTCGACGGTGATGGCTGTCTCACCAGGGGTTGCAGGAATTATATTGCCAAATCCTTTGGAGTGTTTGAGGATCCCATCTCTGACTTCCCGGGTCAGGTTAAGGCCCTTCCCTCTATTTTCAAGTGAATCTACTACTCTCAAACTTTGGTCAGCGTGGGAAAAATGGGGAGAATGAACCTCAATCAAGGCTGTTTCACCGCCATGGCCAAAGGGTGTGTGGCCTAGATCGTGGCCCAGTGCAATGGCTTCGGCAAGATCTTCATTCAGATACATGGCCCTGGCAATATTCCTTGCAATTTCGGCTACTTCAAGGGTATGGGTAAGCCGGGTACGATAATGGTCTCCTAAAGGAGATAGAAAAACCTGGGTTTTGTGTTTTAACCGCCTAAAGGAATTTGAATAGACGATCCTGTCCCTGTCAATTTGGAAAGGTGTTCTGATATTACAGGTGGTTTCTTCTTTATTTCTTCTTTTGGCAGAGGAACTTAGGGTGCCATACGCGGACAGAAAATTTTCTTCTCTGATCTGGAATTGTTCCCGGATACAAAGGAGATTATCTGAATATTTTGTGTGTGTATCGCTTTTTTTTTGTGTTTTCATAAATAAATATTGAATAATTATTAAAATTTAATACACTACATCTAAATTATACAAAAAGCGGGTTGAATTTCAACATATTCTATTTGGTCATAAGGAACAGGGTTTGTAAAGGGTTATTTCATTTGGGAGAGGGGATATAGATTGGATTATGAATATTACATGGAATTTGCATTGGAACAGGCCCAAATAGCATTTGACCACGGGGAATTTCCCGTGGGGTGTGTCATTGTGCAGGATAAAAAAGTGATTGCAAGCGGTGCAAGACAGGGAACAACTCGAAACAAATCTTTTTTCAGTGAAATCGATCATGCCGAGATAAGGGCGTTAAAACATCTTGAAAAAATCAATATTGCGTTTTTTCCTGAAAAAGCAATCATTTTTTGCACCATGGAGCCCTGTCTTATGTGTTTTAGCGCTATCATCCTGTCCGGCATAAAAAAAATAGTATATGCTTATGAGGACCCCATGGGGGGAGGAACGACATGTGATTTGAAAAACTTACCGCCCTTGTATAAATTAAGTGCAATAGAGGTAGTTTCCGGGGTGTCGCGACAGAAAAGTCTTGATTTTTTTTATGATTTTTTTGATAAAGAAGATAACTTGTATTGGAAAAACAGTTATTTGGAAGAATATACCTTTAATCAGAAAAAAGAGGTAAATTCAAAATAAATAATGCTTGCATTTTTTGATGCAAGCCATTATAATCGCTGGGTTATACTTGTTCTATCAGGATAAATATAGAATCATGTAGTCGCAGGAGGTGTAGGATAGCTAAGCGGGGAAGACAGGATCAAACAAGTGTTAATAAGGGAATAAGGGCGAGTCAGGTTAGGGTTGTCGGCTCTAACGGTTCGCAGGTAGGGATTATGCCCATTGAAGAGGCATTAAGGATTGCAGGGGAAGAATCACTTGATTTAGTCGAGGTTTCACCGGATGCAAACCCACCTGTCTGCAAGATAATGGATTTTGGAAAATATAAGTACGAGCTGACCAAAAAAAAGCAGGATGCTAAAAGGAAACAGAAAACTTCTCAGATAAAGGAAATAAAGGTAAGGCCAAAAACAGGTGATCATGATCTTGAAACAAAGGTCAGACATATTGAGAAGTTTCTAAGCAAAAATGATAAAGTCAAGGTTACGATGTTTTTCAGAGGAAGGGAAGTCATCCTCAAGGAACAGGCCAATACAATTCTGGAAAAAATTGTTACCATGACAGCAGAATTTGCTCAGGTTGAGCAACTTCCCAAATATGAGGGACGTTTTATCACAATGCTTTTGGGACCGAAATGATATAGTGTTATA
Source organism: Desulfobacula sp. (assembly GCA_029940245.1). Taxonomy (GTDB): domain Bacteria; phylum Desulfobacterota; class Desulfobacteria; order Desulfobacterales; family Desulfobacteraceae; genus Desulfobacula. The sequence goes on along the minus strand of JAOZRF010000138.1, from coordinate 3,051 downwards.
AGTGTTATCAAAATAGCAAGACTGCTTGAAAATACATAGTAAATGTATGGTGGTATATTGTTTGTTAAGACTGTGTACTGCCATATTTTTTAGAAATTGCAATACAGGAGAGGATAAAATGCCTAAGATTAAAACATGCAGAGCGGCTGCCAAACGGTTTAAAAAAACAGGATCCGGGAAATATAAATTCCGCAAATCCCACGCCAGCCATATATTAACCAAGAAAAGTACTAAACGAAAAAGATCTTTAAGGTTAGATAATATGGTCGATAAGGATAATATGAAAGAGGTCCGCCGTTTATTACCCAATGGCTAGATATATATCGTTTAAAAGCATAGAGACTCGAGGAGTTTTATAAAATGAGAGTTGCAAGAGGATTTAAAGCAAGAAGACGCAGGAATAAGGTACTGAAGCTTGCAAAAGGGTTTAGAGGCGGAAGAAGTAAATTATACCGCACGGCAGCAGATGCTGTTGATAAAGCATTGATGTATGCATACCGGGACAGAAGAGTGCGTAAAAGAGATTTCAGAAAACTTTGGATCGTCAGAATCAATGCCGCAGCAAGGATGAATGATCTGTCATACAGTAAATTTATCAATGGTCTTAAACTGGCAGGCAGTGAATTGGATCGTAAGGTGTTGGCTGATCTGGCAATATGTGATCCAGCGGCTTTTTCCCAATTGGCATCACTTGCCAGTGCAAATGTTTAACCAGATTAAAAGTTTAACTGTCTTAAACGATTTGTGAGGGTATTTTGCAAAATAGTATTATTGATATTGAAAAACAAGCCCTTGAAAGCGTAGAAAAAGCCACTGATTCAGAGCAGCTTGAGCAGCTCTCCATTCAATATCTTGGAAGAAAGGGCGTGCTCACAAAATTTTTGAGAAATATTTCTTCGCTTCCCGAGGATGAACGTCCCAGTGCAGGCAGGAATGCGAATATTCTAAAGGTAAAGCTTGAAAAAGCAGTTAAGCAAGCCTTGTCAAAAATTGAAGATTATGGTGATAAGGCTTTCAGGGGTATTGATGTGACCCTTCCGGGGCGTTTGGTTCAAAGGGGTTCTCTTCATCCGATAACCCAGGTGGCTAAAGAGATTTCTGATATCTTTTTAAGACTTGGGTTTGACATTGCAGAAGGCCCGGAAGTTGAAACGGATTATTATAATTTTGAGGCCTTGAATATTCCCAAATATCATCCGGCAAGGGATATGCAGGATACCTTTTATGTGTCGGAAAATATTGTCCTGAGAACGCATACCTCTCCTTCGCAACCCCGCGCCATGGAAAAAACCCAACCGCCATTGAGAATTATTGCACCGGGGAAGGTGTTCCGGTGTGATTCAGACATCACACATACGCCCATGTTTTATCAGATTGAAGGCCTGATGGTGGATGAAAATGTCTCTTTTGGTGATTTAAAAGGGATTCTGACAACCTTTGTCCATCAATTTTTTGACACACAAACGGATTTAAGATTCAGGCCTAGTTTTTTCCCTTTTACCGAACCCAGTGCTGAAGTGGATATCCGTTGTGTCATGTGCAGGGGAAAGGGCTGTCGAATCTGTTCAAAAACAGGATGGCTCGAAGTATTGGGGTCGGGTATGGTTCATCCTGCGGTTTTTGAAAATGTCGGGTATGATACACAAAAGTATACAGGCTTTGCCTTTGGCATTGGCATTGAGCGTATGGCCATGCTCAAATATGGTATTGATGATATCAGAAAATTTTATGAAAACGATTTGCGTTTTTTAGGGCAGTTTTAATATGAAAGTCAGTTTAAGCTGGTTAAAAGAGTATATCTGCGTTGACCTTGGACCTTCTGTGATAGCGGAAAAACTGACAATGGCAGGCCTTGAGGTTGATGCTGTTGAAGAAAGATATGATTATTTTTCCAATATTGTTGTCGCAAAAGTTGAGCATGTTAAAAAACACCCGAATGCTGACAAGTTGTCTGTCTGTAGTGTTGACGCGGGTGGGGGTGAGCTGATTCAGATTGTCTGTGGTGCACCCAATGTACAAAAAGGCATGGTTGTACCGTGTGCGCTTCCCGGAGCCGTGCTTCCAGGAGATAAGAAAATAAAAAAAGGGAAGATTCGGGGAGAAATTTCCTGCGGGATGTTATGCAGTGCAGCGGAATTAAAGCTCAATACAGATGCTTCAGGAATTATGGATCTTGAAGAAGACTTTATTGCCGGAACACCTCTTGAAGAAGCGTTAAAAATTTCTGATACTGTATTTGAAATTGATTTGACCCCCAACAGGCCGGATTGTTTGAGCATTATCGGGGTGGCCCGTGAAGTTGGGGCGTTCACAGAACCGAAACAAAAGGTTATGCTTCCGGATTTTACTCTGCCTAAAGATAAAACAGGTAAAAAATCGATTCACGATTTTGCAAAAGTTCAGGTTATTGACCCGGATCTTTGCCCAAGATATTCTGCAGGTCTTTTGTTTGATGTTAAAATCAAACCCTCTCCTTTCTGGCTGCAGGAAAAACTCGAATCAATAGGCCTGACACCCATTAATAATGTGGTTGATATTACAAATTTTGTTATGATGGAAACAGGTCAGCCCCTTCATGCCTTTGATTTTGATGAGGTTGCAAAGGGCAAGATCATAGTTAGAAGAGCCGGGGAAGATAAAGATTTTACAACCCTTGACAGTAAAGCGCACAAGCTTGAATCTGATATGCTCATGATTTGTGATGGGGAAAGACCTGTGGGGCTTGCCGGAGTGATGGGGGGTGAAAATTCAGAGATCTTAGATTCCACCACCCGGGTGCTTGTGGAAAGCGCATATTTTAATCCTGTGTCCATCAGAAAAACGGCAAAAAAAACCGGAATTGCAACGGACGCATCTCACCGGTTTGAACGGGGTGTTGATCCTGAAGGAACTATCAACGCATTAACCCGTGCTGTTTCTCTCATGGCTCAACTATGCGATGCAGATATTGCGGCAGATTATATTGATGAATATCCCAACAAGGTGGTTCCCCGTAAGATTGATTTAAATATCAATGCTCTGAACAACAGGTTGGGAACTGATTTAAGCTGT
>JAOZRF010000137.1:2000-7255 GCA_029940245.1 Desulfobacula sp. | reverse complement strand
GTGTATGGTTTTGGATTCTTTTCCAATAACATCTGTCATCCTTTGGGCTGCTCTGCCTGTTGGTGCAGCCAAAAGAACCTTTAACCCCATGGCCTCGATTAATTTTACAATGACAAGGGTTGTTGTTGTTTTACCACAACCCGGTCCACCAGTAAGAATTGAAAATTTTTCACAGACAATGCCTTTGACGGCATCTGCCTGTTCATGGCTTAAAGAAATGGTTTTTGCCTTGCAATAAAGGAATATCCAGCGCTCAATCCTTGTTTTTTCAATCTTTGGAGGTGAGCCAATATCGACTATTTTTTTTGCAACATACAATTCATCAAAATATAAAGATTTGGAATAATAGCATGGGTCACAGATATTGTTTTTCCCCATAAGATGACGAACCATGAGGTGTTTTTGAGTTTCCATATAGCCCAGCAGCCCAGGCAGTTTATCAGATAAATCCAGTTGCAGTAATTCTTTGATCTGTTCGTTTATTTGGGAATATGTCAGATAACAGTGCCCAAAACTTCTGCTTGCAGCCAAAACATGCTTAATGCCGGCCATTAGCCTTTGCTGGCTGTCGGGTTCAAGCCCTATGCTTAACGCAACCTTGTCTGCAGAAAAAAAACCAATACCATAAAAATCATTTGCCAGCCGGTAAGGATCTTCAGTAACAATTCTTATTGCATCATCGCCATATTCTTTATAGATCCTGACAGCAAATAAGGTACTGATGCCATGGGATTGTAAAAACATCATGACTTCTCGAATTGCTTTATGCTCTGTCCAGGCACAACTGATCATATCAAGTTTTTTTTTGGCTATGCCTGGAACTTCCATGAGTCTTGTGATATTTTTTTCAAATATATCAAGTGTTTGCTTGTTAAAGTATTTGACTATTTTCCGGGCAGTTTTAGGCCCCACGCCTTTAATGAGACCGGAACCAAGATATTTTTCCAATGTAGCTGTTGTGGCAGGCTTTTTTTCCCTGGCAATAATTGCCTGGAACTGGCGACCATATTTAGGGTGAACAGTCCATGACCCTTGAAATTCCATTGTAGCACCAGCAAACACCTTTGTTTGATGAACAATGACAGTTTCCTGGCTTTGGGGATGATTAAAGGGTATCACCCTGATAATTGACCAGCCATTATCAGGGTTATGAAAGGTAACCCGATCCACGATTCCTTTTAAAATTTCATTCACAGTACCAGTTTGATGATAAAATTGCTGTTTCATCTTATTCTAATCCTTGACAAATTTCATACAATGACAGTAGATACACCAAAACAACACATGTTTTCAATACGTTAATCAAAAGGTGTAAAAAAAGCGCTTGGGCAATGTATTTTTTGACAATATATTAAAGTTAAAGTAAGGAGGCAGGTCCCTTATGACAAATCCACGGCATTATCTTTTTCTGACAATTCTTTACCTTTTGGTGGTGGCAGGCATCTGTGTTTTACTGTTGGCGCCCCTTAAAGCTGCATTCATGGCAAACTGGGGGTTTAATCTTCTAATTTTTGCTGCTCTTTGTGTGGGCATTGGCATTAATATCTACCAGATCCAGAGGCTGGAGCCTGAAATCAAGTGGATGAAAATTTTTCGCACCGGTGATCTGGGACTGTCTGTTACTGAACCACCAGCACTGCTTTCTCCACTTGCCAAACACCTGGAGGAGATTCACCGGGACCGGTTTCGCTTGTCTGCTCTTTCCCTTAACACTGTTCTGGACGGAATCCGGGGTCATTTGGATGAGTCCAGGGAAATCTCTAAATATATGATCGGTCTGCTGGTGTTCCTGGGTCTTTTAGGTACTTTTTGGGGATTGTTGCAGACCATCGGTAGTGTGGGACAGGTAATCGGCGGTCTGGATGTGGGAACCGGGGATTTTGCCAATGTGTTTAGCCATTTAAAACAAGGGCTTGAAGAACCGCTTAAAGGAATGGGTACTGCCTTTAGTTCATCCCTATTTGGCCTGGGCGGCTCCCTGGTACTGGGATTTGTCGATATCCAGGCGGGTCATGCCCAGAACCGGTTTTTTAACGAAATGGAAGAATGGTTGACCGGGGTCACTCGCCTGGTGGAAACCGAGGAGATGCCTGAAGCCAAACTAGACTCTTCTATTGCAGTGTTACAGGATATTGACAATCACCTTAAGATAATGATCAAGCATATCCATCAAAATAACCAGGCCATGGCTCATATATTAAAATATCAAATAAAACCGGCAGGGGATAACCCGGACCTGAAGAAATAACAGGAGATCGTAATGATATCAAAAACGCGGCGCATATCAAATCCGATCACAGCCTGGCCAGGGTATGTTGATGTCCTGTCAGCATTGTTAATGGTGGTTATTTTTGTGTTGATGATTTTTGTTCTGGCCCAGTTTCTGCTCAGCGAGATACTTTATGGCCAGAAAAATGAATTGGCCATTCTCCATGATCAGGTTAGTGAACTGGCTGAGCTTTTGGGGCTTGAAAAGAAAAAATCCAGCCAGTTGAACACTGAGGTCAGCCGGTTGTCGGATGCCATCATCGGGTTATCTGAAGATAGGGATGAGCTCATGTCTCAGGCTGTAGAGGATTCAGCACGGTTTCAAAAAGACAATGCCCGGATAAAACAGCAGATGTTGCATATTGGCAGTCTGAATGAAGATATCCAGACCCTGACTCAGGTAAAAGATGAGCTGGAGCAAAAAGTGGCTGATCTTGCTTTATCCCTTTCTGACAGGGACTATCAGGTTTCGGTGTTGCGAGACCGTTCAAAGGCGCTGGCAGCAAGACTTGCGGATAAAGAAGAAATGACTATATTGGCTCAGAAAAAGATTGAGGAACAGGATATTCGGATTCAGGCCCTTTCCGTGGTGCTTGAGTCCCAGAAGGAAGCCATAGCCCGGGAAAAATTATTATCTGCCAGTGCCAGCGCTGAAGTGGCCCTTCTTTCCGACCAGATCACCAAACTCCAGGCCCAGTTGAGGATGATCAGTGATGCATTGGCATTGACAAAGACTCAGGGGCAGAAAAAAGATGAAAAAATTGCCGAGCTGGGTAAACAATTGAACATTGCCCTGGCCCGGAAAGTAAGCGAACTTCAAAAGTACCGGTCAGAATTTTTTGGACGGCTTCAGAAAATTTTAGGCGATAACCCGGCCATAGAGATACAGGGGGACAGGTTTGTTTTTCAGGCAGGCCTTCTTTTTGAATCCGGGTCCGCCAACCTGGGCACCCAGGGTCGCAGCCACCTTACAACCATGGCAGACACCTTATTACAGATTTCCAGGAAAATACCCAATGAGATTAACTGGATATTGCGCATTGACGGTCACACAGACCGGGTTCCAATTAACACCAGGGAGTTTCCATCCAACTGGGAACTATCTGCTGCCCGGGCGGTTTCTGTGGTTCGATTTTTGAGTGAAAAAGGTATTCCTGAAAAAAGGATGGCCGCAGCCGGCTTCAGTAAATACCATCCCCTGGATACGGCGGATACACCTGAGGCCTATCAAAAAAATCGACGGATTGAAATAAAGTTGACCAGCCAATAGACAGCTTTTTATGGTTGGATAAGACGTATCAGATAAATCCTGACATGCCGGGGGAAAAATTAAAGACAATTTGAATGGTCGTCATCATACCTATTTATAAATATCTCAATGTATTGTATAAGACACAAGTGATTTTTGTTAATTTTTCGGAGGGTAAAATATGAAACCGGTTGTGGCTATTCTTGGCCGGCCTAATGTGGGAAAATCCACATTGTTTAACAGGATTATCCGCAATAGAAAGGCACTTGTTGATGATTTCCCTGGTGTGACAAGAGACAGACATTATGAGGATGCAATATGGAATGATATTGAATTTACACTGATTGATACAGGTGGATTTTTAAGTACGGATGATGATTATTTTGCCTCCCAGATTAAAGGCCAATTGACAATTGCTGCGGACCAGGCCGATGCCCTCATTTTTATCATGGATGGCCGGGCAGGCCTGTCGCCCTACGACCGGGAACTGGCAGATTTTTTGCGCAGGATGTCCAAACCCATATTTTATCTGATCAATAAAATAGAAAGCGTCAAGCAGCATGATGAACTTACCGATTTTTATTCATTGGGCATTGATAGCTTTTATGAAGTTTCAGCAGAGCACGGCATTGGTGTGGGGGATTTTTTAGATGATCTTGTGGATGCCCTGCCGGAATATGAGCAGATAGAAGGTGATGAGAATCTGATTAAGATTGCCATTGTCGGCCGGCCTAATGTGGGAAAATCTTCCCTTGCCAATCGGTTGTTTGGCGAACAGCGGCTTGTGGTCAATGAAAAGGCCGGTACCACAAGGGATGCCATAGAACTTAAGTGCGAGCATAAAGGCAGGCAGTTTATCCTTGTGGATACTGCAGGTATTCGGCGTAAAGGCAAGGTTACCAATAAACTTGAAAAATTTTCCATTCTGAAATCTTTAAAGAGCCTTGATGAGTGTGATGTGGCATTAATTCTGATTGATTCGGATGAAGGCATTACAGATCAGGATATTACCATTGCAGGATATGCTGAAAAAAGGGGATGTGGTGCCCTGTTCCTGTTAAACAAGTGGGATCTTTTAGATGAGGAACGCAAAAGTGTTAAAAAGTATATGGCGGATTTAAGGGATAAGGCAAAATTTTTATCTTATGCACCTGCCATGACGGTTTCAGCCCTTACCGGACAAAGGTGCCATAAGATCCTGGATGAAGTGGTCAAAATTCATAAGGAATATTGTCACAGGATCAATACGGGTGTGTTGAACCGGATTATTGAGGATGCAGTTTACAGGACAGAACCGTCCTTGCATAAAGGGAAACGGTTAAAATTTTTCTATGCCACACAGGTGGCGATAAAACCGCCGTCTTTTGTTTGTTTTGTTAATTTCCCCGAGGCAGTTCATTTTTCCTATAAGCGATACCTGCTTAATCAGTTAAGACAGATGATTCCATTGGAAAAAACACCGATCAAACTCTTTTTCAGGGAAAAAACAGGCAGGATAAAATTTTCTGGAGGATCAAAGGAAGAGGAACGAATTTTTCAAAAAAAGAAAAAACATAATACCCAGAGACAAAAAGAGAGAACAGAACAGAGCAAAAGAAAAAGACAAAGAGATATGGACAACGATTAACAAGAATGGATCTTTTTGAATCTTATAATTGCCGGGACAAATCCCTGGCCTGCCCTTTGGCTGACAGAATACGTCCCGGAACCCTTGATGAATTTGTGGGCCAGGAGCATC
>JAOZRF010000137.1:0-1990 GCA_029940245.1 Desulfobacula sp. | reverse complement strand
ATCTGACGGCCAAAGGAAGTCTTCTTCAAAAAGCCATTGAAGATGACAGGGTGTTTTCCATCCTTTTCTGGGGGCCGCCCGGATGTGGGAAGACAACTTTGGCAGGCATTATTGCCAATGAGACAAAATCAGAATTTATAGAAATATCCGCAGTCATGTCCGGGGTCAAGGACATCCGCCAGGTTATCGAACAGGCCAAAAAAAATCGGGCCTTGTATAAAAAACAAACCATTCTTTTTGTGGATGAAATCCACAGATTTAACAAGGCCCAGCAGGATGCTTTTCTCCTTCATGTGGAAAAAGGGCTGATTGTCCTTGTGGGGGCGACCACCCAGAATCCTTCCTTTGAAGTCATTCCAGCCCTGGTATCCAGATGCAGGATTTTTACCTTGAAAAGTCTTGAAAAGAAAAATATTTTATCCATTTTAAAACGGGCATTGACTGATCCGAAAAACGGTCTGGGACTCGAAAAAGAAAGGCTGTCTGATGACGCGCTTGAACATATTGCAAGGATGTCTGACGGTGATGCCAGGATTGCTTTGACCAATCTTGAGACGACTATGCTTCATTTTGCACAAAAAAAACAGATTAATATCCAGGATGTTGAGATCGCCATAGAAAAAAAATCACTTTTATATGATAAGGCAGGAGAAGAGCATTTTAACCTTATTTCCGCATTTATTAAGAGCATGCGGGGTAGTGATCCGGACGCAGCCATGTATTGGCTTGAGCGGATGCTCATGGCAGGTGATGATCCCTATTACATGCTCAGGAGAATGATCCGGTTTGCTACAGAAGATATTGGAATGGCTGATCCGGGAGCCTTGACCATGGCGCTGAATGCCAGTGAATCCTTTCGAATTTTAGGCCACCCGGAAGGGGATGATGCCTTGTTTCAAGCCGCTATCTATCTTGCAACCGCTCCCAAGAGTAATGCGGTTTATACAGCCCATAAACAGGTTAAAAAAATGATTCAAGAAACCGGTTACTCCCAGGTTCCGTTACACATCAGGAATGCCCCGACAAGACTGATGAAAGATTTGGGTTATGGTAAAGAATACAAGTATGCCCATGATTATAAGGATGCCTTTGTTCCCCAGTCCTATCTGCCAAAGGATCTTGAAGATCAGCGGTTTTATTATCCAACAGACCGGGGATACGAGAAAACCGTAAAGCAAAGGCTTGAAGCCTGGATCAAATTAAAACAAAACAAACAACCCTGACCCCGTCTGCAAGAACTTAAGACCGAAAGTTGAGTAAATTAAAATAATCATAACTTTGATGACTTAAAACTGGTTATGCCAAATCCGCGATATTCATGTTTTTGGAAGGATAAAAATTAATATTAACTTTTTGCCCAACCATATTTTCTGATGTAAACTGCTTGAAGGTTTCCGGATGGCTTTGTGTTCTGGCAATAAATCTGAGATTGTTCCGGGTTTTTCCATAGACCACTGCATAAGCCGGGCGATGGTCTGTTGAATAGATCACAGTATAGGTTTCAATGGTTCCAATACCTGTAACCTGATCTTTTATTTTCACGGGTTTTTCCCCTGCAAAACAATTTTTTTGATCTATTTGATCATGGTCTTTGAATTCACCTGTCAAAGGCTTTGAACCGTATATCCCTGCTGCATGTTTATGCATAAACCAGCCAAGGGCCGTGACAAGACCGTTTGATTTTTCCCCCCTGGAAATTTTTTCAGCAAGGGTTGCCACCCCGTGGAGGCTGTAATTATTTCCCGGTCCACCAAAAAAACCAAGTCCTCCGGTCAGGGTCAAAGGTCTTGGGTCATCGTCTTTTATTCCGATCATTTTTTTTGCAATGGCAATTGCACAGGGAAAGCATGAATAAAGATCAAAACAATCCAGGCTTTCCAGGGACATGCAGGATCTTGCCAATGCTTTTTCAACAGCAGCCTTGAGAGGGGGGCTTACTGTGAAATCAGATTTTTCAATCATAAAGCGCTGCCGGTCTTGAGCATATCCC
>JAOZRF010000136.1 GCA_029940245.1 Desulfobacula sp. | reverse complement strand
TAACCTTTAAAAATCTCTCCTTATTTGAAGTTAGGGAAAAGATCAAAGAGATTGAATTCCAGAGACTGTTGACCTTAATCACACAAAACAGCCTGTGGGCCCATAAAGATTCAAAAATCCCCTTGTTAACCACAATTCAAAAGATTTTGAAAACCCCTATCAGAGGAGATGGGCTATCTTCTTTATTGTTGCTGGTCAAAGCCAAAAAACAAAAAATCCTCTGGCTTGCTGATGAATCCTGTGACGCGGTTATCGATCTGACAATCGCCAAATTTCTTGCTGATCTCGGGCATGCTGTTATTTTTGCAGTAAAGGAACAACCTATATTCAAAAAAATCTGCCTTGCAGATACCAGAACCGATCCTGTCCTGGTGAATCTACTTGAAAATGCACACTTTATTTATGAAAAAACCATCAGCAAAAACAACCTGGTAAAGCTTTTAAAACATGACAAAAATATTTACGTGGTGTCTGACGGTACAAGGGAAAATTTAAATCTTTTGCTTGCCTCCACAACCTTTTCCAGGATTTTCAAAGAAGTAGATTATGTCATATCCCGGGGAATGACCCAGAAAAAAAGATTGATTGATTCCCATTTCCGGTTTACCCAGAATATCATTAATATCAGTCTTGATAAAAAGCAACTGCTCATCACTTATAAACCCCAACATCCTGACTTCATCAAATTTTCCCACGAGAATCTGGAAGAAAAAGCCAATAAAATTATTGATCAAATGGAATCTGTCAAGAAAAAAGGCATGACAGTGATGTTTTACAGCGGCATTATAGGTTCCATCCCCGGAAAAATTGATGTGGCAAAAAAAATAATGAGTACATTTATAGACCATCTACATCAACAATCTTCTGATCTTTTTATCATCAACCCTTCATCCTATTATGAACCAGGAATGGATGCAGACGATCTAATGTATATGTGGGAAATTGTTCAAAGAAGCTCATATATAGATATATGGAGATTCCAGACTTCAGACGATATTGCCCAAAGCTTTTCCATTATGAACAAAAAAGTTCCACCGGAGTGGATCGGCAAGGATTCAACTTATAGTACGGGCTGTACCATAGAAATGAGAATAGCCCAGGATGTTCAAAAAGAAAATCCAGAGATGCAGCTCATTGGGCCCTCTCTGGATAAATTCATGCGCCGGAATGAATATGGGGTTGGCTCCATGTATGACCAGAGGCTTGCAGATTCATAAGTCTCTTCAACCCTGTTGATATAAGATAAACTTAATTTTAAACCCCAATGATCTGATATTTTCTAAAGGAGACCCAAAATGAATCCTGAACATACAAACTTGCTTTATTTCAGCCCTACTTCCACAACCCAGACGATTATCAAAGAAATTGCAAAAGGGATTGGCAAAAATGTTTCTTCTGCCCTTGATATTACAAAGCCTGAAATTCGAAACCTGTCTGCCCCTGAATTTGTTGATGACCTGGTACTCATAGGTGCCCCTGTTTATGGCGGCAGGCTGCCAAAAGATGCTGCCGATTATTTTAAAGCCATTAAAACATCCGGTTCCCTGGCAGTATTGATAGTGGTATATGGCAACCGGGAGTTTGAAGATGCACTTATCGAATTAAAAAATATTGCCATGGATTGCGGATTTATCCCATTGGCTGCTGCTGCTTTTATAGGAGAGCATTCCTTTTCTAATAATGAATTTTCGATCGCCATGAACAGACCTGACAAAAAAGATCTTGAAAAAGCGTTTGCATTTGGAAAACAGATTAAAAATTTACTGGGCCAGTTTAAAAACCCGGCAGATCTGGCCCCGGTTGATGTCCCCGGCAATTTTCCCTATAAAGAAGGTAAGCAGTTGGGACCTTTATCCTTCATTGATGTTACAGATGACTGTGATAGCTGCGGCATCTGTATCACTGCATGCCCTAAAAATGCAATTGATGAAACAGACACCTATGCCACCATTGAAAAAGATTGCATTTTTTGCTGTGCCTGTATTAAAGCATGTCCCCAGCAGGCCAGAATCATCAAAACCGGTCCAATTAAAGATAAGGCAAAATGGCTGAGTGAAAATTATGCCCTTCGCAAAGAACCCCAGACATTTTTAGCAGGCTGATATATAAGGGATATCAATTTTATTAGCCGGTAATTCGGGTTTATTTTTCAATTCCGACCCGGGCTTGAACTCCCTTTTGGAAATAATGCTTTATATCTTTCATTTCTGTTACCAAATCAGCTTTTTCCATAATCGCCTGGGTCGCACCTCTGCCTGTAACGACAAGTTCAACATGGTCGGGTTTTTTATCAAAAAAGTCCATCAGATCCTGCTCAGACAATATATTACAGCTAACTGCAACATTTCCTTCATCAATAATAACCAGATCATGCTTGCCCTTTTCAATAACCCGGGTCAGTCGTTTGTAACCCTCCATCCCGGCTGCAATGTCTTCCTTTGAAGGATTCCCTTTAACAAATTGTCCAAGGCCATACTGCTCTATCTCGATCTGATCTGTAAATTTTTTTAATGCTTTTATTTCAGAATAATTTCCGGATTTTAAAAACTGACCGATAAAAACTTTTCCTCCTGCACCCAGTGTCCTGATGGCAAGTCCCAGAGCAGCTGTTGTTTTACCTTTGCCATTACCCGTATAGATCTGGATATATCCTTTCATAAAACTATGGCCTCTTTGTTAACTCCATTTTAATTTTTAACCAAAATAAAAATCTTTTATTTCAAGTGCCTCTTTATTTTATAAACAGCAAAAAAGCAACAATATAGAAAAAATATTCTAAAAAACAATTTCCCACTTATTCTTTTTTCCAGGGTTGAATCCAATGGAATCGTTGGTTGCAATATTCACCAATGGCTTAGGATCGAAAATTTTATAACCGGTTAACCCCTGTAATAACACCATGGCAGCGGCATGCAGTACAAAGAAGAAGCGGCCCTTTATGGTTTTCTATTTTCTTTAAAAAAGAAAATAGTTGTAAAGGACTGTAACCCCCGATACCGGGCGCAAGCTGCATGCTGCGCAGCACAAGTGATGTGTATCTCTTGTATTTTAATAATTCAAGCCTGGTGAACATATCCTGTTTTCTGGGACGTTTTGTAACGGTGCAAATATCTTCCGGTTCTCTGCAATTGACAGGGCAGATAAAATCAGCATTGCTCACATAAAGATTTTTATCTGAACCATGCATGGGATTTGGCACGAGCGAATCAATTTCAGAAGACAACCGGGTCTGAACCAGCCTTTGTGGCCCTATTTTTAAACGGCACCATTCCCATGCCAGGTGAACGGGTAGTGTCGGAATGATCCAGGAAACAGAACTCCCTGATTCAAGATTATCATTTAAAAACCTTACAGCATTGGAATGCTTAACATCGATATTAGGTGCTTTTAGCTTGAGCAGCTTTTCTTTATCCAGGTCAACCAATACGAATTGTATATCTTTTTGTTTTTTTGACAACTGTTTTAACGCCAATGACCCAAACTGGCCGGCACCCATAATCCAGATGGTTTCCATAACAAAAATTTATTTTTTCCTCATCCCTCTACTGATGAGCTTAAATGCTGTTTTCAAAGTTGGTTTAACAAAATCTTTCTCATCATTTAAAAGTCGCTTGGAATCAACCCACAGGACGATACCGCTATAGGATGCCCATAAAATATCTGCAAGGGCCACGGGATGTTCATCTATGAAAATACCCTGATCAATCCCCTGCTTAACAACATCGATAATGGCGCCATGGGCCAGGGAAGAGTAAATTTTAATCTGTTGTAAAACCTCTTCTGAAAGATTCTTAAGTGTTTCTCCGGATTGAAGATGAAATAAATTGATTAAGATATTTGAATCATAGTCATAGACATCAATAAATACATCCCGGAACCTTTCTATCTTGTCTTCCACTGAAATATCCTGTTTAACGGCCTTTTGAATTTCATCTGCCAGATGTTTCAATATTTCAATGGAAAGAAATGTATGCAATTCTTCTTTGTTCTTAAAATATAAATAAAGGGTCCCGGGACTTAATTCCGCCTCTAAGGCAATTTCTTCAATTGTAGCAGTATTATACCCCTTACTGGAAAATACTTTCCGAGCCGCGTGAAGAATTTCTTGTCTTCTTTTTTCCTTTTCCCTTTGTTTTCGTTCATATATACCCATAGTATCCTTATTATAGTATCCTTATTATTTTTTTTTTGAATATAATTCATAAACTGACAAACAATTGGTAAATACAAGAAAAACTATGAAATCGCAAGGAAAAAATGAAAACAAATTTAAAATTTTTGCTGATCATGTTAATATAGTGCCTGAACAAGGTTTTCGTTCAGGCACTGATATACGTAAAATTAATAAAAAATGGAGATGCATATAATGCAGAAAACAAATTACTGGGCTGACAATTATGTCGAAAAACTGACCAGCGCAGAAAAAGCCTTACGACACATAAAACCTGGTCAGCGGGTATTTATAGGATCTTCATGTGGAGAACCCCAGCATCTTGTCACAGAATTATCAAATGCTTCTCTCAGGTTTACAGATCTTGAAATCGTCAGATTATTATGTATTGAAAGAGGTCCTTTGACTATGGTAGCCAACCGGTCTCACTCCAGGCAGTTTAATATCCGATCCTTCTATCTGGGCTCAGGATACCCGGAAAAGATTCATCGGAACAAAAGATTTACGACACCCATTAACCTTTCTCAGATTCCCCATTTGTTCAAATCAAGGATGATGCCCATAAATGCTGCCCTGATCCAGGCTTCCCCTCCCGATGACTTTGGGTGGATGAGTCTAGGGGTATCTGTTGACATCACACTTGCTGCCTGTGAATCTGCCGATATTGTTATTTGCCAGACAAACTCGAATATGCCAAGGGTATTGGGCAGAAGTTTCATCCATGTTAATGATGTGGATTATATTGTTGAACATGATGAAGATCTTCTGACAATACAACCCCTGCCTGAACTTGAAACTGCCAATACCATTGCCAGACATGTATCACAATTGATTGATGACGGCTCTACCCTGCAGACAAGCCTGAGCATAACAAATGAAGCCCTGATGCTTTGCCTGTCGGAGAAAAATGATCTGGGCATACATTCTCAATATCTATCAGACGGATTAATGAAACTTTTTTCCATGGGGGTTATCACCAATAAAAAAAAGGGGTTTAATGACGGCAAACTTGTTGCCGGAACTGCCGTCGGATCAAATCTTCTCTATGAATTTATTAATGACAATCCCTCCATTGAATTTCATCCTTCAGATTATGTCAATAACCCTTCCATTATTGCCCGGCACACTGCCATGGTCTCTTTAAATACTGCCATGGCCATAGATCTGACAGGCCAGGTTGCCGCAGATGCCCTTCCCTATAATAATTATACGGGCATTAACGGGCTTCTTGATTTTACCAGGGGAGCTGCCATGTCAAAGGAGGGCAAATCCATCCTCCTGATGACCTCAACATCTGATAATGGCAGAAAAAGCCGAATTCTTCCTAATTTATATGATATTGCCGTGGTTGTGCCACGAGGGGATGTTCAATTCGTTGCAACAGAATATGGCGTGGTTAACCTTTTTGGCAAAACGCTACAGGAAAGGGCCATGGCCCTTATCAGTATTGCCCATCCGAATTTCAGAGACGAGCTCTTTTCAAAAGCCAAAGAACTTAATTTGATTGACACAGACAGAAAATTTAAACAGGCTATTAAAAGCGTTTATCCTTTAAAATATGAAGAAACCATTGTCGTCAAAAATATTTCCATCCTGTTCCGGCCTGCCAAACCCATTGATGAAAGAGGGGTCCAGGAACACTATTATTCAATGAACCGGAGAGATATTATCTCAAGATTTTTCCATGAAAAAAAGAGTTTTGTTCATGATCAGATTGATACCACTTTTGAAATTGATTATATCAATGACCTGACCATGGTTGCAACTATTGGAGAACTGGGATTTGAAAAAATCATTGCTGTTGGTGAATATTTTAAAAATGCCATCACCAATATAGCTGAAATCGCATTTTCAGTTTCCAAAGAATATCAGGGAATGGGAATTGCACAAATCCTTCAGAAAAAACTTGCAAAAGCTGCCGTGGACAATGGACTTAAAGGGCTTATAGCTTATACCTCTCTTGAAAATAAGGGAATGATAAAATTATTTCACAAACTTCCGTATTTGATCACATCAAAAAAAGAAGATGATATGGTTGTTTTAACCTGCCTGTTCTCCACACCAAAACAGGAGTAGGATCAGGCTTTCCTTATTGTCGTTATTGGAATCATGACCCCTTTTCATTTTTTAAAAAGCAGTGCAATGGATTCAATATGATAGGTATGGGGAAACATATCTATGGGCTGAATCCCTCTTATCTCATATTTTGGGGCAAGCATTTCAAGATCCCGGGCAAGGGTTGAAGGATTGCAGGATACATAGACAATTTTTTCAGGATGAATGGCAAGCACCTGTTGAACAACATCCTTATGCATTCCCACCCTTGGCGGATCTATAATCATCACATCTGGTTTTTGTTTTAATCCTGGCAGGACATACTTGATATCCCCTTCAAGAAATTCACAATTTTCAATTCCATTCAAACGGGCATTCTGTCGTGCATCAATAACCGCACTGTTCACAATCTCGATGCCATACACCATTTTTGCCTGGTCTGACAACCATATTGGAATAGTACCCGTTCCCGAATAAAGATCTATCACAATTTCATTACCCGTTAATGCTGATAATTCCGATACTTTTGAATATAATTTTTCACAGGACCTGGTATTGGTCTGAAAAAATGAATTGGCTGATATTTTAAATTCAAATTTCCCCAGTTTTTCTTTTATGTGATCTTCACCATAAAGGACAATTTCTTCCTTGCCCGTTGAAATGCCTGATTTTGCATCTGTTATATTATTCATTATGGACTGAATCTGGGGATATTTTTGCGCCAATACGTCTGAAAGATTTTGAACCACCTCAATTTTTTTTACTTGGGTTACAATATTAACCATCCATGTATCAAAGGCCACGGAATGTCTGAGCATTAAAAACCGCCAGAACCCCTCATGGCTCTTTAAATCATAGGCAGGCAGTTCTGATCCTTTTATAAATTCTCTAACATCTTCCAGGATCTTATTGCCCAGAGCCGGCATAATCTCACACTGCTTAATATCAATAACCTTGTCAAAGGTTCCAGGCACATGAAGTCCAATACCAAAATCTTTTTTAATATCCTGATTTGCAAGCTCTTCAGGCA
>JAOZRF010000135.1 GCA_029940245.1 Desulfobacula sp. | reverse complement strand
TCAATGGCCACGATGGCAGTGTCCGGTGCTGTTTTTTGTTTTTGTGGTTTTTGCTTTTCCTGCCAATTTTTCCGGGGATCAACCGCTTGAATAAACTTAACAGCCCGGGACTGGGCCTTAAAGAAAAAAACAATACCCCACAATTCTCCGGGCAGCGCTTGCAGGGACAAGGTCAACTCGGTTATCACGCCTAACATGCCTTCGCTGCCAAGGTATAGATCCAAAAGGTCGTACATATCCATAAGGTTATCTGAAGATTCCCTTTGAAGATTTGTCTGACCCACTTGAATTTCATTGCCCCCCGGTAAAGGGCAGACCCCTTGTGAAAAAACATATTGGTCTCGCGTGATTGAATGAATTTCTCCATTGGCATCAACCACGCGAATACTTTTTATATGTAAACTTGCAGGCCCATAATAAAGGGCGCAGATGCCCCGGCTGTTGTTGGCGGCAATGCCGCCAATGGATGCTGATTTTTCCGATGGATCAGGCGGCCAGAACTGTCTTGGTGATTTTTTAAAGGCTTCCAGAGCTTTAAGAGAATCCTTATCCCATCCATCACAGTAAAAATCTTTTTTATAAAGCTGTTGATCAAGCTCTGATAAACACATACCCGGCTGGACACGGATTAAAAATTTACCCTCCTGATCCATTTCCAGGCCTGTCACCCTTGTCATTTTTGACAGATTTAAAATATGACCGCACACGGGTACGGCTCCGCCCACAATTCCAGTTCTGCTGCCCTGCACGGTAATGGGTTTTTTTTGTTCCAGCAGGGTTTTTACAATGGCCTGGACCTGTTTTTCGTTTTCCGGAAAAGAGATGGTCTCAGCCTTTCCAGAGGTTCGGGACTCATCTTTTAAATAGTCATGGTGCCGTTCCTGTAATGGTTGAATTAAATCGCACAATTTTTTTGTTTTCATTGTGTTTCAATCCTTGATTCAACAATATGATGAACCTGTTTTTTGTTTTTGTCGGTCAGGATCACCTTTTCCAATTCTAAAAGGATAGTCGCAAGGTCACCAACAATGCCGACATCTGCAATTTGAAAAATCGGGGCCTTGCTGTCAATATTGATTGCCACAATAAATCTACTGTTTTTAATCCCCACACTAAAAACACCAGTACCGGACACACCCGCTGCAATGCAGAGCTTTGGGGAGATGATCAACCCTGATGCGCCGATCAACCGGTTTATATCAATCCAGGCATTCATCACGGCGGGACGGCTGCCACCAATTTCTGCACCAATGGTGTCTGCAATGCCCTTTAAAACATCCACGGTTTTCTTATTGCCTGCTCCCTGGCCCACCACAAGCACCAGATCTGTATTTGAAAGTCCTGTTTTTGGAGGATCCAAAATTGTCAGATG
Organism: Desulfobacula sp.; assembly: GCA_029940245.1. Lineage (GTDB taxonomy): Bacteria > Desulfobacterota > Desulfobacteria > Desulfobacterales > Desulfobacteraceae > Desulfobacula. Next base: position 5,884 of record JAOZRF010000135.1, on the reverse strand, counting down.
CTCTTTTACCCACCAGGGTTGAGTCTGATTCAATAAAATCGTTTTTATTTTTAAAAGTTCCATCAAGATCATCTTTACCGGATGGAATGGTTGCTTTGCCACGGACAGGCAATAGGGGGAAGATTTTAAAACAAATCGTGCCGAAAGATTGTTTCCATAAACGGGTTTTATCACCTCAAGCGTATCCCGTATCAACCTGCAGTCTTCAACCTTAAGAGCCGAGCTGCCATTCAGGCGATATGCCAGACGAGTTGCAAGCTCTTGGCCCAATCCATCACTTGTAAACAATAACAAATCCATTGGACATTGACCCATTAACGCTACCAGCAAGTCCAGATAAGATTCCGGTAAATGAACATATTCCACCTGTATCAGTTTGATGCCTGACAGAGGACAAAAGATTTCAGGGGAAAATTCAGGTTTTCGATCCTTGTAAAACAGCCACAACTCTACATTGGAAAATTGTGTCCCAGTATGGTTCAGCATTGCGTTGATTTCATGGGCCTGCTGTTGTAATGAATTGCTGTCAAAAGATAGCACAAGAGCGGCTTTCATAACGACAGCCTCTGTTTGAGATATTTATCATATAGTTTTTTTGCCTGTTCTTGAGCGGTTTTACCTTCCAGAAAAACACAGGATTTGCCTGGATTGTGCCGGTGTAAATCCATAAGGGTTTTGTCCTTGCTGTGCAATGCATCATTATCAAGCCCCAGCTCAGTGCTGGACACAATGGTCAAGGGCTTTTTTTTAGCATTTAATTTTTGTTTCAGGGTCGGGACCCGCAGATAGGGAGAATCCAGGGAATGGCCCATGATCAACACCATGGGCAGCTTAACCCTTTGAACCAGAGTTGCCCCATCAATCCGGCTTTTAACCTTCAGCAAGTCAGATGACTCTGCCACAGTGACCTCAATAACCTCTCGAATGCAGGGCCATCCCAAGTGTTCGGCAACTAAAAATCCTGTCTGGCCATTGTCACCGTCCCCTCCCTGATAACCCAGAATTACAAGTGTTTGACCCTCTTGCCTGATATACCTTGAAATCAAATTAGAAATTCCATGGGAATTAAACCTCATGTCAAGCCTGCCGTCACACTGAATTCGTACGCCATGGTCAAAACCAATGGCAATCAAGTGTTTGAGAAAAAGGTCCCCTTGTTCATCATCCACTGTTAATGCAGTGAGTTCACAAGGATCCGGCAGGTTTTCCAATTGCTTGGAAAGCTTTAAAGTCATTTCCAATGCACTTTCATCAAAACAATTGAAAATATGTCTGACAAAACTTATATCAATAAAATGACGGTCATCCCATTCCCAGTCTTTTTCCGACATCCTGTCGTAATCCGCTATAATTTTAAAACAGACGGCAATTTTCATTATTGAAGACTCCTTCGCAGCAAGCTGCAGGGAATCTTCCCAGTAAGGTATTCTGTCATTTTTGATTCACTCGCTAACCCCGTGGCAAGCCACCGGGAATGCACTCGCTATTCTGGTTCCACCGGGTAAATGGTCCCTGTGTTCATGATACCATTGGGATCAAACTGATCCTTCAGTCCTTTTAAAATATAATAGGCTGAGCCATGCTCCTGCCTGGTCCACTGTGTCCTGTATTTGCCGATACCATGATGGTGTGCCATTGAACCTCCTGCCTTCAGAGTTTCTTCAACGATCAAGGCATTTAAGGGGATATGATACTTATTAATTTCCTGTTCCGGTTTACAGTCCACAACATCGTAGTCATATACAAAGTATAGATTGGTTCCCGTCTGGTAACTATGGGAGGAGTGGCCGCCGAGCATGGTTAAGTCATCGATATGGGGAAAGTCTGCTTTGATCCGTTTAAGGGCATTTTCATAGATGGTGTTGATGCAATCCCAGTTGGCTGAAACTTCTGTTGTAAATCCAATATGCAGATTTTTGCGGATGAGCTCGCGTTCTTCAGTAATTTTTTCCGGACCCCAGTTTAAATGATTAAACCAGTTCTCAATGATTTTAGCCTTGATTGGCCGGCACCCGTCATATTTTTCAACAACCTCTGCAATGCCGAGGGCCGTGGCCCTGGCAACGTGCTCATTGCCTTCTGCCATGAACATCAGGACGCATTTGTCTTCTGCAAACTGGTCAAAGCTGTGCTGAACCCCGTCTTCTGCATCATAGAGCCGTGCAACAGAAGGGCGGAAGCCTTCCACCATGACTTCCCGCAAAATCGTAAATCCCGTTTTCATATCATCCAATGCCCAGGCAAGGAAGGCATTGTTTTCAGGAAAGTATTTATAAATTTTAACCGTTACTTCAGTGATATAGCAAAGAGCGCCTTCATTACCGATAATCACATGGCGGATGTCCGGGCCGCAGGCACGGCGGGGAACATTTTTAATTCGGGTAATCTCACCATTGGGGAAAACAGCTTCCAGGCCGATGACCATATCCTCAATCGCACCATAAAGAGTGGAAAACTGACCTATACTGCGGGTTGCAACCAGTCCTCCCATATTGGCCAGAGGTTGGGACTGGGGGGAATGACCTGTGGTAAAGCCCTGCTTGCGGAGTCGGTCTTCCAGCTCGCCAAGATTCACCCCGCACTGGGCCGTTGCCAGCATATTGGTCTCATCAATCTTAATGATTTGATTCATTTGAGAACCATCAAGAACCACTGAATTTTCAACAATGGTTTCAAGTCCTCCTTCAGTGGCTGTTCCCCCGGTCCTGGCAACACAATTGATGTTATTTTTGTTTAAGAATTTTAATATACTGGAAACCTGCTTTGTGTCGGCAGGTTTTACCAAGGCCGCAGGAATCGGGTTGGTATAAACACCAAAAATTGTTTCAAATTTTTTATACCGGTCGTGACTATTTTCCTTTAACACCTGCTCATCCGTGATCACACGGTCCTTACCTGCGATATTTTTTAATTGATCAACAATTTCTTTCCTGGTTAATTTCATTTTGATTCCTTTTAATGGGTTTTTATTTAAATCTATCGTACCAGGTAACCCCCGTCAACAACAAGCACATGACCATTCACATAATCAGAAGCCCGGCTTGCCAGAAATACAGCAGTTCCCATCAAATCCTGGAGTTCCCCCCATCGATTGGCGGGGATATGATCCAATACCCTTTTATTGGTTTCAGGATTGCTCCTTGTCACCGTGGTGAGTTCCGTGGCATAATATCCCGGTGCAATGCCGTTTACCTGAATATTATACCGGGCCAGTTCATCGCAATAGGCTTTGGTCAGCCCGGCAATGCCATGTTTGGTGGCAGCATAGGCAGCAGACCATTGCCCTCCCAGATAAGAAAACAGAGAGCAGATATTGATCATCTTGCCGCTTTTTTGGGCGATCATTATTTTGGCAGCTTCATGGCTTAATTCAAATGCAGCCGTCAGATTGACGGCAATCATGGGATCCCAGTCTTTGCGGTCAAATTCCAATACGGAATTCAATTTACATATCCCCGCGTTATTGACTAAAATATCAACGGTGCCGAATTTTTTAACACAGGCTTCCATGATTTGTTTCGGGGCACAGGCTTCAGTGATATCCTTTTTCATCAATTCCACGGCATTTCCCTGTTTTTCAATTAATTGCCTTGCCTTCCCATCATCCATGACAGCAGTTGGAATAAAAAGATTGGCTCCGGCTTTTGCCAAAGCCGTTGAAAAAGCCAGCCCAAGTCCGCTGTTACCACCGGTCACAATGGCTGTTTTTCCCTTTAAGGAAAAAAAATCCATGGAAAACGCATCAATACTCATTGGTTCAAACTCCTTCGTATAAAAGGTTTTTCAACACCTTTTTATGTTTATTTAGTGCCTGAACGAAAACCTTGCTCAGGCACGGTTTTAAGTCTTAGGTTTTAAGTTTTAACCTAAATCCTAAAACAATTTATGTCAGCAACCAATATTCCATAGTTTGTTTTTTGTAAAGAATTTTCCTATTGCGGTAAAGCATATCTTGATAAAATTGAAAAAATATGCAAACCATTTCTTTCATGGGATAAAAAGCGTTGGGTAAGGGCCCACTCAAAAATTTTAAGGAGACTTGTTTTGGTCGATAAAACAATACTTGCAATAGATTGCGGGACCCAGAGCCTTCGGGCCATCATTTTTTCCCAAAAAGGAGAACTCCTTGAAAGGGTACAGATTGAGTATGAACCCTATTTTTCCAAACACCCGGGATGGGCTGAACAAGACCCTGAACTTTATTGGAACAGCATTGCCAAAGCCTGTCAAAAGCTTAAATTCTTAAATAGAGAAAATTTTTCCAGGATTGCCGGTATCGGGATCACATCCCAGAGAGACAGCATGATAAATGTTGATGAAAACGGTAACCCTTTACGACCTGCGATTATATGGCTTGACCAGAGAAAGGCCCGGCCTTTTTTTGCAGTTAAAGGGCTATTGAACCTGGGCCTGAAAATGGTGAACCTTGAAAAACTTATTGTAGGAATCCAGGCAGAGGGCAAATCCAACTGGATCAGGCAGAACCAGCCTGAGATCTGGGAAAAAACCCATAAATATCTTCAGATTTCAGGCTTCCTGAATTTCAGGCTCACAGGGAATTTTGTTGATTCTGTTGCATCCCAGATAGGCCATGTTCCTTTTAGCTATAAAAAACAGACCTGGGCAAAAAAATATGAGCTTCCGGCAATACTTTTTCCCATTGAAAAAGAAAAACTGCCCCAGATTGCCATCCCTGGTGAAATTCTGGGAACAATCACTTACCAGGCTGCAGAAGCAACCGGTCTTGAAAAAGGAATCCCCGTGATTGCATGCGGTTCTGACAAAGGTTGTGAAACCCTTGGTGCAGGAGTGATCAAGCAGAACATGGCAAATCTTAGTTTCGGGACCATTGCAACGGTACAGACCATTTCTGACAAATATTTTGAGGCCATCAGATTGTTGCCTGCCTATCCTGCCCCCGTACCGGGATTATATAATTCCGAGGTTGAGATCTTCAGGGGCTTCTGGATGATTACCTGGTTTAAAAAAGAGTTTGCCCAAAAAGAAGTTGAACAGGCAAAAAAAGCCGGCATCCCTGCTGAAGAAATCTTAAACCGGTTTTTAGCCCGGACTGAACCCGGTTCCATGGGGCTTATTGTACAGCCTTACTGGGGCCCAGGTCTTGACCAGCCAAAAGCCAAAGGTGCCATGATCGGTTTTGGGGATGTGCACAAAAAAGCTCACATATACCGTGCCGTTATTGAAGGCCTTGGATTTGCACTTTTCGAAGGCAGAAAAAAAATAGAGAAAAAAACAAAAATCAAGATCGAAAAAGCTGCCGTTTCAGGCGGTGCGTCCCAGAGTGATGAAATCTGCAAAATTACGGCTGATATTTTTGATATTCCCATGGTCAAGGGCAGGACCCATGAAACCTCCGGACTTGGGGCCGCCATTATTGTTGCCAGGGGTATCGGCATATATTCGAGTTTTGATGCGGCCATTGAAAATATGATTAAAATTAAAAAGGTTTTTGAGCCTGATCAGAACAATGTTGAAATTTACAAGGAACTTTACTCAAAAGTTTACAGCAAAATGTACAAGGCCCTTGAACCCTTATATTCAAAAATCCAGCAAATCACGGGATATCCAAAATACTGATGACAAAATTAAAACTTCAACCGGACATTATCTTGGGCATGGTGTCAGGGTGGTTCCACCATCACACAACAGGTGATAAAAGGATTGTTGTTTTCAAGCAATAAAAGCTATATGAGAAAATTTAAAGAGGGGGTTTTGGCCTGTCACCTGGAAAATCATCTTACCAAAAAACAGATTCTCACCACCTATCTCAATGAACGGATGCAGGAGTTTAAAATCCCTGAAGATATTTTCTTTGGGAGCGTCACCCAGAACGGAGACTATTTGGGTGAAGGGTGGTGTGAAA
>JAOZRF010000134.1 GCA_029940245.1 Desulfobacula sp. | reverse complement strand
AAACACATCCGGTTGGTTTTGGAAGACCAGCCATTTTACATGCACCTTTTCCAGGACCTGAAGGATAGAGTTCATAAATATGTTTTAGTTTAAATTTTGTAAGTTTGGAAAGAACTCTGACCATTGGAGCGATACCATTTTTTTCATAATAATCCTGAAGAACTTTTACAAGAGCCCAGTGTTCGTCAGTAAGTTCTTCAATACCTTCCTGGCCTTTTACATATTCAACCCATTCTTCACAATACGTATTGTAATCAAGAAGAAATCCATCTTCATCTATTTCGAAAGGTTTTCCGCTAAACTCAATTGTTGCCATTTAAAATTACCTCCTATAAAAAGTTTTTTTTATTGTTCTTTTAAGGCATACCGCCTTGGTTTTAATAATCAAGTTCTAAACATATCTTAAGCAATGGTTCTTTGTCAATATAAAATCAATCCAATCTAATATTCTTTAGGGGTTTGATTTATCTGTTCAAGAGTAAAAACCGGGCCGTCTTTACAAACAAGCTCTTTTCCAATATTGCATCTGCCGCACATGCCGATTCCGCATTTCATTCTATTTTCAAGTGACATTATAATTTGATGCTCCTTGTACCCAAGTTTAACCAGGGAAGGCTGGGTGAATTTAATCATGATGGGCGGCCCGCAAATGATTGCATAGGTATCTTCATCAGCTTTTGGTGCATTCTGTTCAACAATCTGTGGCACAAATCCTTTATGGTATTGCCAGTCTGGATCATCTGTTCCATCAACTGTTATATGCATATTGATATCACTTCGTTTTTCCCATTCAAAAAGTTCTTCTCTATAGAGCAACATACCAGGAGACCTTGCACCATAGACCACATCAATCGTCTTGAATTTACTCCTGTTACCGGGATCAAGCATATATACAATGGATGATCTTAAAGTTGTAAATGCAAATCCTCCGCCAATGATGACAACATTTTTATTTTCCAGTTTGTCCCAGGGATACCAATTCCCCAGAGGTCCCCTGATTCCCATAATATCTCCAACCTTCATATTATGAAGATAGGATGTAACAACACCTGTTCTAAAAACAGTGAATTTAACAAATCCTTTTTCAACCGGGGAGGATGCAATCCCAATGGGGATTTCTCCAATTCCTGGAATGGATAATTCTGCAAACTGACCCGCGTGGTAGGAAAATTTTTCTTCATCTTCCTTGTTTAAAAAAACAAATTTAAATGTTTTTAAAGATTTATCCTCAGTTGCAATTTCGATATCATCAATGCGAACCGGATACGGTATATAGGGATTTTCCATGGTTTCTCCTTTGTTCGCTAATCTTGTTTCTCATATGAATTCATCATATGACACACTTCACGAATATCAATGTTGACCGGACAGCTTTTAACACATCTGCCGCATCCGACACACATGATTCCCTGGTCATATTTATCAAGAAAATATTTCAGTTTATGCATGAATCTTTGCCTGACTCGCTGAACCTTGGTTCCCCTTGGGTTATGACCTGTGGCATGGCGGGTAAACAAAGGTGACATACACGTATCCCAGTTGCGGAATCGGCTGGCTTGTTTTTGTTTGGTCTCATCCTGGATATCAAAGCACCAGCATGTAGGACAGACATAAGTGCAGGTCCCACAGTTGATACAAGCAAAAGCTATATCATCCCAGAAGTCAGCCTCGTGAAGTTCAAGAATGGTTTTTTCCTTAAGCTTGTCAATTTTTACTTGTGATACAATATTTTTTTCAGCTTCTTTTCTCAATATATCAAACAATGCCTGGCTCTCTTTTTCATCCACTATTGCATTAAACCCGCAAGCTGCGGTATAGGCCTCACCCTTTGGGCTGAGAATCTTTGCAAGGTACGTGTCATCAAGATCTGCCAGAAGGACATCAAGACCATCTTCACAAAAGGGTCCGGTTCCCACTGAAGTGGAAAAATCAAAGGGTCCTGGCTTGGTAATGCCAAGCCCCACAAAAACAGTGGCTTCATAGGCATCACACCAATAAGGATCTTTAAAGTCTTTGGTGTCAAAGTTGAGTTTAACAAGTTCCATGGCTTTTGCATCATAGGGCCTGATACCCAGAACCGCACGTGGTGAATAGTCGGTTTTTGCCCGTTGCATGATATGATGATTTTCAATGGATTCATCAAGACTTGCATTTAAAATTTTTTCTGTCTGTGGAAAAATGACGGATTTTGCTGACATGACAGACTCATGCAATCCCATGTCCGGCTGTACATCTGGTTCAAGTTTTTTAATCAGACACCCGTTTTCATCTTTCACCGGACCAAAAAGCTGATATTTCTCGCGGGATTTATCAATCCCCCTGGTCCAGTCATTTTTATCAATTGATATGAATTTCATTGTATACCCTTTTTTTTACTTGATAAAATCATCAGGATCTTCCGGCCTGTAAGTATCCAGAGGAGGACGTTTTGTCACATCAAGGCCTGCTTCCCAGCCAAAGAGTTCCAAAGAATCTTTGTTCAGCTTTCTTGTAAAATCCCTGACATTGATGCCCATGGGGCAGGCTTCAACACAGGCACCGCAATCAGTACACCGTCCAGCGCAATGGAAGGCTCTTAAAAAATGAAAGGTATTCACATCTGTTTTATTCTGGCCCTTGCCCACCCATTGGGGTCCTGATTCATCCACAAAACAAGTGGGGCAATAACACAAGGGGCATGCATTTCTACAGGCATAACACCGGATACAATTTTTTGTAAGATTTTCAAAATGCTGCCATTTGGCATCTTCATCCAAAGCTTCAATCCGATCAACATCGGGGAATAGATTGTCAAACTTTTGTTCTTCTACAGGATCTTTTGCCAGAACATCATAAAGCACTGGATTTTTATGAGTGCAATACAGACAATTGTCCTTTAAATAATCCTGTTTTTTCAAAGTTTGTGTGTTTAACAATGACGAAACCATCAAGGTGTCGCCATCTTCTGAAAAATCGATTATTTCATCTTCAAAAAGAGCAGCAATTTTGTGTTTGTCCACCATACCCGTGCAGGGAACACCAATTATATAAATCTGCTCTCTTTGAATTTGATTTTCAACAATATGGGTGACAATATTTCTTGAATCGCATCCTTTGGCAATTACCGCTATTTTGCCTTTTTCTCCAGACACGTAATTGGCAAGGTTAAGTCCGCATGTTGAATTAAAAACAAGTTTATCCACATCCTGTTTTGTCTTAATGGCAATAGGACTTGTTGCCATGGGAATGGTTCCGTTTGCAAAACCAATCACTTTTGTAACTTCACCTTTTTCAAGAAGATCAGCAGAAAGTTCCCTTATTTTTTCGATACAGGTATCCATAAAAATTACCTTTATTAATTATAGTCCTTTTCAAATTTTTTATTCGATCCAAGCGCTCTTACCTTATCCGAAATTTCTTTGACCACGTCTACAAATTTGGTGGCTTCGGCTGAAGAGATCCAGGAGAAATGCAGCCTGTCCCTTTCAATGCCCATGTGCTCCAGAAGATTTCCCATTAAAGCGAATTTTCTGCGTGCATAATAATTACCATCCAGGTAATGACATTCTCCGGGATGTCAGCCAGACACCCAGACAGCATCTGCGCCTTCCCTTAAAGCAGACAAGATAAACTTAGGACTCAACCTTCCTGTGCAGGGGATTCTGATAACCCGGATATCAGCAGGATACTGCATCCTGCTGACCCCGGCAAGATCAGCAGCACCATAGCTGCACCAATTACACAAAAAGCTGGTTATTTTTATTTTTTTTTCATCCATTATTCATATCTCCCTATACAGCCGCGTTGACTGCTTTTTTTTTCTCTTTTAGTCCGGTTGGAATTTTTTCTCCCGTCTGAATGTCATCCCCGGTTTCATTTTCATTATCCTGGGCAAATATCTGGGCAAATATCTGGTTGTTATCAAACCCTTTAAGGTGTAAGGCTCCTGATCTACAGGAACTGACGCATAGTCCGCATCCTTTACACAGAACAGGATTAATCTGGGCTTTTCCCTCATACCTGCCTTCAATGATAAAGGAAGGAGCAGAAAATGGACAAATGGATACACATACGCCGCATGAACTGCATTTCTCCGGATCCACCTGTGCAATCGTCCCATCCATGTTCATTGTCTTTTTTGCAAGAAGCGTAACTGCTCTTGTAGCTGCAGCCTGGGCCTGGGATATTGATTCATCAATGGGTTTAGGTGCATGGGCAAGACCGCAGATAAACACTCCATCTGTTGCACAGTCAACTGGTTTAAGTTTTGCATGGGCTTCCATAAAAAAACCATCAGCATTTTGTGTAACTTTATACATAGCGGCAAGTTTATTTTCTTTTTCCGGAACAATGGAAGAGGCCAGAACAATTAGATCACTTTTTATCTGCATTTTTCTTCTAAGGGAAGTATCTGAAAAAACGATTTGCAATTGATCGTTTTGTGCAGTCACTTCAAGTTTTTGTTCAAAATCAAATTTGATAAATTGTATTCCCTTGGTGCGGGCTTGTGTATACAGATCTTCCCTTAGTCCAAAGGGACGCATATCACGATACAATATAAATATATCCATGTGGGGATTTATTGATTTTAATTTTAAGGCATTTCTAATGGACTGGGTGCAGCACACTTTTGAGCAATAGGGCCGCTGTGGTATCCTGGAGCCCACACACTGAATAAAGGCCAGGGTATCTATTGATTTAAGCGTTTCATCATTGGTTAAAAATTTTTGGTCCAGTTCAAGTCCTGTTATGACGTGATCGTTTTTTCCATACAGATGATCCTCAGGTTTTAATTCTAAAGCACCAGTGGCAATAATTGTAATTCCATGCTTTAAGGTTTCATCGGCATCATTTTGGGTAATATGGGTTTCAAAATTTCCAACAAATCCATCCACATTTGTTATCTCAGTATTCAGGTGAATATCAATCAGCTTATTTTCTTCAACAGACTTTACCATTGCAGATAAATGGGTCTTGATATCTTCGCCCTGCCAGGTCTGATAAAGTTTGTTTGCCTGGCCGCCAAGTTTATCTTCCTTTTCAATGAGAAAAGTATGATATCCTTGATCGGCAAGTGTTTTTGCAGCCACCATGCCTGCAATTCCACCACCTATAACCAGTCCTGACTGGTTAATTTCAAGTGTGGGTTCATTTAAGGATTCATGCAGGGCAACCTTTGCCGTGGTCATCCTGACCAGGTCTTTGGCTTTTGCAGTGGCTTTTTCAGGCTCTTTGGCATGTATCCATGAACATTGGTTCCGGATATTAGCCATATCAAAAAGATATTTATTAATACCCGCGTTTGTTAATGTCTCCTGAAACAGTCCTTCATGGGTCTTTGGTGTACACGCTGCAATGACAACACGGTTTAATTTTTTTTCCTTGATAATATTTGTAATGGCATCCTGGGTATCCTGGGAACAGGAAAACATATTTTCGTCTGCATACACAACATAGGGCAATTTTTTCGCCATTTCAACAACAGCAGGCACATCAACAACACCTGCTATATTGGTCCCGCATCTACATACAAAAACACCTATTCTCGGGGCTTCGCCCGTTATATTGATCTCTTCGGGGATCTCTTTGGTTTTTGTGAGCGACCATCTTGATTCTTTCAGATCTATGCCTGCCATGCCCGCGGCGGCACTGGATTCAATTACCGAAGAAGGTATATCTTTTGGCGCTTCAAAGGCACCGCAGATAAAAATTCCGGGTTTTGAGGTCTTGACCGGTTCAAAACTATTGGTGACAACAAAATTATAGTGATCAAGTTTGATATCCATTTTGCCTGCAAGCTCAATCGCTTCTTTGCCAATGCAAAGTCCGACAGATAATACAACAATATCAAAGGCTTCTTTTTGTCTTGTTCCGGATTCGTCTATGTAATTAATGATTTGAGTATCAGTTTTCAGATCAGGAACGATATTGGTGACCTTGGATTTAACAAATCTTATACCAGACTCGTCTCTACCCCTGTTATAGAAATGTTCATAATCCTTGCCATGGGTTCTGATATCTATATAGAAAATAGCGGTATCCAGAGGATCATGGCTATGTTCCTTGGCAAGCATTGCTTCTTTTACAGCATAGGTACAGCACACAGAAGAACAATATCCATTGGAACCTAAGTGGTTATCTCTGGAACCGATGCATTGCAGCCAGGCTATTTTTTTAGGTTCTTTTTTGTCCGAAGGCCTTACCAGATGTCCTCCATAAGGTCCTGAAGAAGAAAGAATTCGTTCAAATTCAAGGCTTGTTACAATATTTTTAGATCTGGTATATCCATAAACATCATGAGATGCGGGGTCATAGGGCTTGCAGCCTGAAGAAATAATGACAGAACCAACATTCAAGGATATATTTTTTTGCTGGTCCTTATAATTGATGGCGCCGGTAGGGCATACTTTTTCACAATTTCCGCATTTTCCCTTGGTAAGATATATACAATTTTCTGCATCAATTGAATATTTTAACGGCACGGCCTGGGGATATTTCACATAGATGGCTTTTCTTTTCCCAAGTCCTTCGTCGTATTCATCATCCACTTTTTTAGGACATTTTTCCGCGCATAAACCACAGGCAATACATTTATTCATGTCAACAAATCTTGGATGTTGAATAATATCTATCTTGAAATCACCTGCTTCACCAGAGATATTTTTAACTTCAGATAAGGTTAGAAGTTCAATATTTATATGCCGGCCGACCTCGACCAGTTTTGGTGAAATAATTCACATGGCACAATCATTGGTGGGAAAGGTCTTGTCCAATTGAGCCATAATTCCGCCAATGGAAGGAGACCTTTCCACAAGATAGACATAATATCCGGAATCAGCAGCATCAAGTGCGGCCTGCATTCCTGATATGCCACCTCCAATGACCATTATTGAACCTATTTTTTTTAATGACATTTTTTCTCCTGTAAACAACCTGACTTTAATAATTTTTATAACAAATCTTTATTCAACACTTTGAGGCTCTTTTTCCAGCGCCTTTTTTTTAAGCAATTTTTTTTTAGAAGCTTTCTTTTTTGTTTTTTTTTCTTTTTTATCTTCAGTATCAAAAAGCTTGGAATAAATTTGGGTCAAATGTTCATTATCCTGATTATCCGGGCTGTCAATTCCCAATTCATTTTTTCCAATTCCCAGACGAAGCCCTAAAAGCTGTGTATAAAGTATTGATGGAAGGGCATAGGGTTTATTCCTTTTTAAGACAATCTGATCTTGAATTTTATCAAACTGCATATAACACCAGGGGCAGGCCACACAAATAAATCAGCCCCTGCTTTTTTGGCAGTGTCAAGTTTTTTCTCTGTAAGATCATAGGATAAATTGTCATTAATCCCAAGAA
>JAOZRF010000133.1 GCA_029940245.1 Desulfobacula sp. | reverse complement strand
AAACAAAACTGGCAATTCTGAACACATCCAACCTGGGAAGATACACAAAGGGTAAAGTGATCTTTTTCAGGAATCAGGACCGATTCAATATGCTGCCCATCTGAAAGTCTATGCAAAAATTTTTCAGTCTTATCAACAGAAACCAGTTTTTTTTCAAGAAATAGCCGTTCAATATAAAAATTATCCTCCAAAATTTTGCGCATCTCTTTTGAAAGATCTGTCATCTGTTCAAAAACATCTGTCTGCCTGATATATAGCCACTTGAAAATCTGCCCGGCCCTGAACGGTCGGATACCTTTGCCATCAAGCCAGCCAGCAAGGTCAGCCCTTGTAAAATTCAATATGTTTTCCATGTATTTTTATCTACCTGAATTTAATATTTTCTTGACATATCATGAAATCTATACTAATTTCAATGATTTGATTTGATATTTGTAAGGTTGGTCTTTTTATGTTTGAGAATTTGAGCGACAGACTTGATTCGGTCTTTAAAAAGCTAAAAGGTCATGGCACCCTGAATGAAAAGAACATCGATGATGGTCTTAAACAGGTGCGGATGGCGCTACTTGAGGCTGATGTCAATTATAAGGTTGCAAAATCTGTAATTTCAGATATAAAAGACAGGGCTTTGGGCCGGGAAGTAATGCAAAGCCTTACTCCTGGTCAGCAGGTCATAAAAATTGTAAACGATGAATTTACCAGGATGATGGGGTCTGAACATCAAGGCTTAAATCTTGATGGGAAGTCTCTGGGTTCTGTTATGCTTATCGGGCTGCAGGGTTCCGGTAAAACCACAACAGCAGGGAAACTTGCTCTCTACCTTCGGAACCAGGGTAGAAAGCCGTTCCTGGTGCCGGTGGATGTTTACAGGCCTGCGGCAATTGATCAGTTGAAAAAAATTGGAAAACAACTGGATGTCCCGGTATTCCAATCCACAATAGATATGAAGCCTTTAAAAATTTGTCAGGATGCAGAACCGGCAGCCAGGCGACTGGGATGTGACACCCTGTTACTGGATACTGCAGGAAGGCTGCATCTTGATGAAGCATTAATGGCTGAGTTAAAAGGCATCAAAAAAGGGATGAATCCATCGGAAATTCTTCTTGTTGCCGATGCGATGACAGGCCAGGATGCCGTGAATATTGCCGGATCATTTGACAAAGCACTTGATCTTACCGGTGTTGTGCTGACCAAAATGGATGGTGATGCTCGCGGTGGTGCAGCACTGTCCATAAAAGCTGTTACGGGCAAACCGTTAAAATTCATCGGTGTGGGTGAAAAGTCAACGGCACTGGAAGCATTCCATCCCGACAGGATGGCCTCAAGAATACTGGGGATGGGAGATGCGCTTTCATTTATTGAAAAAGCCCAGAAAGCAGTTGACCAGAAAGAAGCCAAGGCAATTGAGAAAAAGCTGAAAAAAAATGCCTTTACTCTGGAAGATTTTAAAAATCAGATAAAATCCGTCCAGAAAATGGGATCAATAAAAGACCTCATTGGAATGTTACCAGGGATGAATAAAAAACAGCTCAAAGGTTTAAATATAGATGACAGGGAATTTGCCAGAATTGAAGCCATTATCAATTCAATGACACCTGAAGAAAGACGTGTTCACGCCATTATCAAGGGGTCAAGAAAAAAAAGAATTGCCAATGGAAGCGGGACAACGGTTCAGGATGTTAACAAGCTTTTAAAAAGCTATTCCCAATCCATGAAAATGATAAAGAAGTTTAATAAAGGCGGCATGCGTTCATTAAAAAACATGCTTCCATTTTAAGGAGAAAAAAAAGAATATGGCCGTAAGAATCAGATTGACCAGAAAAGGAACAAAGAAGAAACCTTTTTACAGAATTGTGGCTGCTGACATCGAAAAGCCAAGAGATGGCAGATTTTTAGAACTCTTGGGTACTTACAACCCAATGGTTGAACCAAATGCAATTGTGCTGAAAGAAGACAGAATAAAATATTGGCTGGGCGAAGGTGCCAAACCTTCAACAACTGTCAAGAGCATTTTGAAAAGACAGGCGGAGAGCCAAGCTTAAGCATATTGTGTTTTATATGCAGCACCAGATATTCTCAACACCTTAATTTTAGGAGATCTATTTATGAAAGAGCTGATAGAATACATTGCAAAGGCACTGGTAGACAATCCTGATCAGGTTCAAATATCAGAAGTCACTGGAGATCAAACTTCTGTTTTAGAACTTAAGGTGGCAAAAGAAGATCTTGGCAAAGTAATAGGCAAACAGGGAAGATCAGCACGAGCCATGAGAACAATTTTAAGTGCAGCATCCACCAGGCTTAAAAAACGTACCGTATTAGAAATTATTGAATAGATGACAAACAAAACCACTTCGTTTACTATAGGAAAGGTAACCGGAGTTCATGGACTTAATGGTAATCTCAAGGTTTGGTCTTTTGCAGATTCCATTAATACCTTTTACCCGGGCAGAAGCGTTCTTTTAAAATCAGAAGAAGAACAGGGGGAAACCTTTACTATCCTTCAGGCATTGCCCCATAAAAAGGGGATCATACTCTCCCTTAAAGGGGTTGACAGCCGAAGCCTTGCCGAGGATCTTATCGGCAAAGAGATTCTAATTGATCGGGATCAATTGCCGATACCCGAAGAAGACGTCTGGTATTGGCAAGACCTTTTGGGGCTGAACGTGTTTGATCATCAAGAAGGGTTTATCGGCAAGATAACCAATATCTTCCCAACGGGCGCAAATGACGTTCTGGTCGTGACAGACAAGGAAAAAGAGACCCTGGTGCCAATGCATAAACACTTTGTTGAATCCATTGATCTTGAAAAAAAGACCATGCAGACAACGCTGCCCCCGGAATTATTGATGGATTACTAATGGATTTTATGGTACTCACCCTGTTTCCGGAACTTGTCAGCTCTTTTTTTGAGCACGGCATGATTTCAAGAGGTATTGAAAAAGGATTGATAAAAGGGGATTACATTAATATCAGGAATTTTTCATGCGACCGCCATAACACTGTTGATGACAGGCCCTATGGTGGTGGAAGCGGCATGATAATGAAGATAGAACCCTTACAGGCTGCTATTTTACATGCAAAAAAAAAAGCGCCTGAATCCCGGGTTGTATTAATGAGCCCCCAGGGAAACCGGTTCAGCCAGGAAAGGGCTTTTGAACTTGCCTTACAAAATCAGGGGCTTATTTTTGTCTGTGGAAGGTATGAAGGGATTGATGAACGGGTATATACAACCCTTGTTGATGAAGAACTTTCCATCGGGGACTATGTCATGACCGGCGGAGAGCTGGCATCCATGGTCATTATTGATGCGATAGCAAGGTTAATCCCGGGCGTACTGGGAAGTTGTGAGTCCTGCCGGTCGGATTCATTTACAGATAACCGGCTTGAGTATGCACAATATACACGGCCTGAAGAATTTGAAGGGCTGAAGGTTCCCGAAATTTTATTATCCGGAAATCATGAAAAAATAAGATTGTGGAGAAAGAAATCGTCTCTTCAGCGAACATTTTTGAAACGACCGGATCTTTTACAAAAAGGCTGTCTGGATGCTGAAGAAAAAAAAATATTAAAACAATGGGGTCAGGAGTTGGAAAGCCTTGTTAAAGAATAACCTTTTCGTGGCATTAATCCATTTTCCTGTCATGAACAAAAAAAATCAGCCCATTGGTTCAGCTCTGACAACAATAGACTTGCATGATATTGCAAGGGCATCCATCACTTTTGGTGTCAGCGGGTTTTATGTCATAACCCCCTATGAAGACCAGATCACTCTGGCCAACCAGGTGATTGAACACTGGACAAAAGGAGTTGGAGCTAAACTGAATCCGTTTAGAAAAGATGCACTGGAACTGATTCGGGTGACCAAAACATTTGAGGATGCGGTATTTTCAATTGAACAGGAAAGAAAAGAGCCCGTGGTGACCATTGCCACGAGTGCAGAAAAAAAGAAAGGCTCAATAGCAATAGAATCGTTACAGCAAAAGCTTGCAGATAAAGCTTCCCATGTCATTGTTTTTGGGACGGCATGGGGACTTGCAGATGAATTGATTGACACCTGTGATTTTATTTTAGACCCGATTTTCGGAAGCACTGGTTACAATCACCTTTCTGTCAGGTCTGCTGCATCAATATATTTAGACAGAATTATAAATGGCAGATAAGACAAGTGTTTGTCAAAAGGAAAGACTACCAGGAGGAAACATGAGTAATATAATCGAAAAATTAGAAAAAGAACAATTACGTCTTGATATCCCTGGATTTGATTCAGGTGATACTGTGAAAGTCCATGTAAAAATTAAAGAAGGTGAAAAAGAGCGTATCCAGATATTCCAGGGTGTTGTGATTAAGAAAACCAAAGGATATGCAAGTGCCCGTTTTACAGTCAGAAAAATTTCCGATGGCGTTGGTGTTGAAAGAATATTTCCGCTTTTTTCCCCTTCCATTGATAAAATTGAATTGGTAACAAGGGGAAGGGTTAGAAGATCAAAACTCTATTACCTTAGAAATCTCCGCGGTAAAGCAGCAAGAATCAAAGAAAAACGATTTGCTTAACCCCCCTTAAAAGGTTTCGCTGATGTGGGAATTTGAACACAATGCAAAAACCCATGGGTATAAAATAGTAGCAGGTGTTGACGAGGCCGGCAGGGGACCCCTTGCCGGCCCTGTCGTGTCTGCTGCCGTGATCCTGCCTCAAAATTTTGAATGTGTTGGAATCAATGATTCAAAAAAGCTGTCTGAAAAACAAAGAAACTATTTCTTTACTATCATCAGGAAACAGGCAATTGCTGTTTCTACTGGTATAGCTTCACACGATGAAATTGATCAAATCAATATTCTTCAGGCATCCCTGCTTTCCATGAAAAGAGCTGTTGAAAATCTTTCAAACCCGCCTGATTTTATAGCCCCGGATTTTCTTCTTATCGACGGTAAGTTCACCATAAATATGGATATTACCCAGACAGCTTTGATCAAAGGGGATTCCAGAAGCATTTCCATTGCCGCGGCATCCATTATTGCAAAGGTCACAAGGGATGCCATAATGGCAGATCTCCATAAAAAATATCCCCATTATAATTTTATCCGGCACAAAGGCTACCCAACCCGTGCCCACAAGAAAGCCATTGTGAAATATGGACCCTGCCCTGTCCACAGAATGACCTTTAAAGGTGTTAAAGAGGTGATAAATGCCGGATGACAAAAAAAAGCTGGGACATCGTGGTGAAACAGCAGCAATATCATTTCTTCAAACCAAAGGATTCATCATTCTTGAAACCAACTATCAAACAAAAATAGCTGAAATAGATATTATTGCCAAAGACCAGGACCGTATCTGTTTTATTGAAGTCAAAACAAGACGCAGCCTTAAAAAAGGACTGCCAAAAGAATCGGTTACATATTCAAAACAAAAAAAAATCATACTGGGAGCTTCTTTGTATCTTAAAACAACCCAACAGATGAATTTCAAAGTCAGATTCGATGTGGTTGAAGTAATAGAAAAAAAAGGCCAATTTAATATCAATTTAATTAAAAATGCTTTCCAGATTTTTTAAAGCGAATTATGAGAACGGGTCATTAAAATGGACACTCAAAATTCAGCCGGAACCCTCTATATTGTTGCCACCCCGATGGGAAACCTTGAAGATGTCACATTCAGGGCTGTTAAGGTATTAAAACAGGTGGATCTGATCGCAGCAGAAGACACCCGGCATTCAAAAAAACTGCTCGCCCATTATGGAATTGTAACAAGACTTGTGTCCTGCCATGAGCACAACGAAATGAACAAAACCCCCCAACTCATCACTCACTTAAAAAATGGGCTTGATATTGCCCTGATTTGTGATGCCGGAACGCCTGGTATTTCAGATCCAGGTTATAACCTTGTCAAAGCTGTTGCCAAAAAAAAGCTGCCCATCATTCCCATACCCGGATGCAGTGCTGCCATTGCCGGATTAAGTGTATCAGGCCTTCCCACTGATTCTTTTCTGTTCCTGGGGTTTTTGCCCAAAAAACAGCAAAAGCAGATAAAGGCTCTTGAAGCAATAGCAGATCAAAGTGCGACCCTGATTCTTTATGAATCCCCAAGGCGTATTAAAGCCCTTATTGACAATATGCTCAAGATTCTGGGAGATCGAAAAGCATTTCTTGCCAGGGAAATCACCAAACTCCACGAAGAATATATCCGGGGGAACCTGTCGGATATTCTTAAAACCCTTGAAGAAAAAGAAATCGTTAAAGGAGAATGCTCTCTTTTTGTTCAGGGCCGGCTGGAACAAAAGACCATTGATAAAGGACAACTTGAAAAAATCCTTTGCAAAAAACTTACAACCACAGATCTTGGTACATCAGATTTAGCCGGACAAATTTCAAAAGAATTCAACCTGTCAAAAAAATATGTATATGGCATGATTCTGAAATTAAACTCAACACAATAATCGGAAAAATTAATTATTTTCGGTCGGGCACGGGCACTAACTATGCAGCATAAAAAGAGGGCTGTCTTTTTAATCAAAAGACAGCCCTCTGTTTTTTTATACCCGTAAAATATAATTGCCTTTAACAAGACATAAATTACATTTTGGTTCCTTCTGCATGGCTCTGGAGCTTAATTTCAACTTTTTCAGTTAAAGATGCATAGTATTTTCTCAAAATAACCAAAACTTCTTCACGGCCAAAGTGATCAACCACTTCTTCGTCGTTGGCAAGCGCATGACGCAGTTTGGTTCCGGAAAGAATAACCCTGTCTTCTTTGCCATGGGGGCAGGTTCTCATGGAAGCCATGCCGTCACATTTTTTGCAGTAGAATGTCCAGTCAATTTTCAGAGGTTCGCAAAGCAGTGCTTTACCGGGTTCTGAAGGCATCGGAATCGTATCAAAAATTTCCTGAGCTTCAAACAGGGTATAAAAATCACCAACGCCTGCATGGTCACGACCGATGATCATTCTGTTAACACCATAGTTCTGACGGAAGGTTGCATGGAGAAGTCCTTCTCGGGGCCCGGCATATCTCATGTCAAGGGGATATCCACCGTTGACAACATGCTCGGGAACAAAAAAACCTTTGATCAACGTATCGATACATTCAATACGAACGTCTGCAGGAATATCACCGGGTTTAAGATTACCAATAAGAGAATGGATCAGAACACCATCACATACGTCAAGAGCAATTTTGCAAAGATGCTCATGGGATCTGTGCATGGGATTTCTAAGCTGCATGGCAGCGACAGTTCTCCAGCCTTTTTCATCAAAAATCGCGCGGGTTTCAGTTGGAGTCAGATAAACTCCTTTGAATTTTTCAGGAAATTCACCTTCAGAAAGAACTTTTACAGGGCCGGCAAGGCAGAATTCTTTTCTGGCCATAACCATCT
>JAOZRF010000132.1 GCA_029940245.1 Desulfobacula sp. | reverse complement strand
TGCTTAGTTCTAAAAGCAATTCCCGGGATTTGTTTTAAATCAGAGTCGTTTTTTAAGGCATCACAAAGAAGAGCCATGCTGTTTTCCCCCTCTCCTCGAATCACAAAATCAATTTCAGGATAACTTAAAATATGTTCAGGGAAAAAAGTGGGATGATGGCCGCCCAATACAATTTTACAATGGGGATAAAATTTTTTAATGGTTTGGGCGGTTTTTAATGCCTCGTTACAATAAGCTGTAAACAAAGAGGATATACCGACAATAAAAGGGGCTTTTTCCCGGATTTTGGTTCCGATATGTTCATACGAGTATCCAAAATGTTTGAATTCATGGAACAGGGAAAACGCCGTGATATCTTTTTTGTCATAAAATGGATAAAGAAAAGAAAATTCATCCGGATATGCAATGGTTTTTGATTTGCTGGTTGCAAGGGAATCTAGAATTTCAACATTAAAGCCTTTTTTTTTGATACTTGAAGCAATGGAAGCAAGGCCATAGGGGATGGTTCTTTTTTTTGTCAGATAAAAATCCTGTATGGGCGGTTGAACCAGGATAACCTTTGATTTGTCCATTTTATCGAATCCTGGGGAATTTTAGAATGGGCAGAAGGGAGATAATGGGTATAAAAGCGGAATAGAAAAGAACATTTTCAAGACCGTAAATATCGGCAATTTTTCCGATAAACGGGGATACAAGGCCTCCAAGACCATAGGCTAATCCCATCATTATGCTGGATACCATGGATCTTGATTTGGGTGCCAATTTTTGTGCCATCACCACACCCAGGGGAAGGGATGCCAGGGCAGCAAACCCGGCTAAAAAAGCGCCAAGAAAAACAAAGGGCCCCGGAAGAAAAAGATATAATAAAAGGGCAGGGCACATCAATGCATGGGAAATAAAAAAAATTTTTTTAGCCTCAATTTTGTCAGCAAGATAACCGGCCAGAAGACCGCTGAAAGTACCTGCCATAATAAAAATAGAAAAAATTAATCCCACTGAAACAAGATCATGGCCTTTGTCAGTAAGATATATCGGCATAAAGGTCATAAAGGTCTGCCCCGTAACCGCCCGAAGTACCATTGTAATCCAGATCAGGAAAATGGGTTTATATACCTTGCCAAGGGTCTCTTTAATGGATCCTATAAATCCTAAGTGTGAAAGGTTCTCAGTGATCGGAACGGGTAGATATTTTACACAGAAAAAAAAGGCGACGGCGCCTATAATAATCGTATATGGCATTTGTTCAAGGCCAAACCTTGTCACATACCAGGTAATAAATACAGGGCCTGCAGCAAAGGCAAGGGTTCCGCCTGTATTGAAAATTGAAAGCGAAAAGCCGGCCCTGTGGCCTGAATATAAGGGTATCATTCCCGTTGTGGAAGGGTGAAACATGGATGATCCAATGGAACCTAGACAAAGGATGATCAATAAGACCCAGAAATTTGGGGCAATTCCTGAAAAGGGAATAAAGAAAAAAGCAAAAAAAAGTCCTGCAAAAATAAATTTTCTGGTTTCATACCGATCTGCAAGATAGCCTGTGACCGGCTGTACAATAAAGGAAAGAAGCCTGACCATTCCGGTAATTAAACCGACCTGGGCAAGGGTTAAACCAAGTTTGCCAACAAAAGCGGGTAATAAAGGCATAAAAAAAGATGAATAAAAATCTCCGGTAAAATGAATCAGTGTTAAAATAAAAATGATTTTATAATTAACCGTGTTTTCAGGGGAATCAGATGGTGTCATTATGGTTTGTTTTTTTAGCTTGTAACCTTTATAAATTTTGTCGTAAATTTGAAATGGTTTCTGTGTAGTTTTCAGTGTTAAAGATTGCAGATCCTGCAACAAAGGAGGTGGCACCTGCCATGGAGACGGTTTTTATGGTGCTGTTATTGATCCCGCCATCCACCTGGATAATGGCAGGAGAATTTTTTTCCTTAAGCATTTTTGATAAGGCTTTTATTTTAAGGACACTGGATTCAATGAATTTCTGACCGCCGAATCCTGGATTTACACTCATGATCAAAACAAAATCAAGCTGATCGATGACCCATTCTATAGAAGACAATGGTGTTGCCGGATTTAATGCAACGCCGGCCTTTATACCAAAGCTTTTAATGAGTTGCAGACTTCTGTGAAGGTGAGTGCAGGCTTCCTGGTGAACTGAAATGTAATCAGCCCCTGCTTTTGCAAACTCAGGAATGATCAGGTCTGGTGTTTCAATCATTAAATGCACGTCCAGAACAAGGTTGCAGGCTTTTTTACATGCTTTAACAATAATGGGACCATAGGTGATGGCGGGTACGAATTTTCCATCCATAACATCAATATGTATCCAGTCTGCTCCTGCTTTTTCAACATTGATTAATTCTTCACCGAGCCGGGTAAAATCGGCTGATAAAATTGAAGGGGCAATGATTCCCATAGTAATTCTCCTGTATCGTTTTCCTCTTTCCAAGGGTCAATGATGATTGTTCTTTCAAACCTGTGGTCAACAAATATATTAATTGTAGCATGAATTCCGGAAGGGACTAAAATGTTAATATCTTCGCCGGGTTTCATATATTCATTATAAAGATCAATCATAGGTCCAAACATGTCAGTTTCAACCCTGATATGACGTTTTAAGAACCCGGGACCTAAGGAATGGGTTACAAGGATGAGCCGGCTTAATTTATCCGGGTCCATTATTTGATTGTTTTCAGGGCTGTTGACAACAAGGGTTATGGTTGAGTTCTCAGTCACATGGCTGCCGGCTTTGGGCGTATAAGATAAAATAATTCCATAATTCTGATTCAGGTCCTTTTTTGAAATGATTTTTGAGATATTAAGGTGGTGATCCTTTATAATTGCAGCTGCTTTTTCCAGTCGTAATCCGTTTATGTTCGGCATAACCATGCCCGGGGGATTGGCTCCCCGGCTGACAAGCAGATGGCAGAAAGATCCTTTCAAGGCAGTGGAAAAAGGACCGGGATATTGTTCAATAATGTTATTTATCGGGGTTTTTGAAGAATAGGTAAACGAGACCTGCCCTTTTTTAAATTCATTTTTTTCAAGGAGAATCAAGGCTTCTTTAAGTGGAATTTGTCTTAGATCAGGAAGCGTGTTTTCTTTTGGCCCTTTGGAAATATAAATACTGACGTCGCGGCCTTTTTTTATGGTGGCCCCGGGCTTTGGATCCTGGGAAATAACACTATACTTTTGAATCTTATCATCATATAGTGTTCCATGCAGTTTTGCGTTTAATCCCATGCTGGTAAGGGTTTCTAAAACATAAATAATATTTTTGCCGGTTAATTCAGGTAAAATTATTTCATCTGCACTTTGCGTAAAAACACGGACTGAGTAATAGGCAATGGTTCCTGCAATGAGAAAAGCCGTTGAAAAAATAAGTGCATATTTTAAGATTGATTTCATCTAGGCTTTGGATTTCCTTCTGAGCCGTACAGCAAAAAAACCATCCATATTGTTTGCATCGGGATATGTTTTTAAAAAACCATCCTTTGATATGAATCTGGATATTAAATCTGTCATTAACCTGTCATCATTATATGATTTAAACGTTTTATCAATTAAAAAATCTTTTCTTTTTTTTAAAAATTGTTGGATCACTTCTTCATTTTCTTCTTTTTCACAGGAACACACGGCATAGACAAGAAGCCCGCCTGGTTTAACCAGGTTTGCAGCAGCGCCGAGCATTTTTTTTTGTTGTGCGCAAAGCCTTATGATATCATTTTTTGAGCGTTTCCATTTTGTGTCGGGATTGCGGCGCAGCACACCAAGACCTGTACAGGGTGCATCCAAAAGGACACGGTCAAAATAAAAATTAAAATTTTTAAAAGATGTTTTTAACAGGTTCAACGGTTTTGTCCGGATAATATCAATGCCCAGCCTTTTTGATTCCAATTGAAGGGATTCAAGTTTTTTAGACTCAATATCTGCTGCAATAATTATTCCCTTGTTCTTCATGAGCTGGGCAATATGCCCTGTTTTTCCCCCGAGTCCTGCACAGGCATCCAGAATTTTTTCTCCTGGTTTGGGTGCCAAAAACCGGGTAACAATCTGTGCTGCCTCATCCTGGATTTGAAATAACCCAAGTTTAAATGCTTCAAATTCATGGATTGGTATACCGGGCTTTGAAAAACTGATGCCTTGTGAAGCATAATCAGTGAGTTGAATGTTTTGTGCTACTAAAGAAAGGCTTTTGGCAAGGGATTGTCTGTCGACTTTTAAGGTATTGGTTCTCAGTGTTATCTGAGGAATGGTATTGATTTGCCGGCAAAGCAGACATGTTTTTTCAAACCCGAATGCATGGTTCCATTTTTTGGAAAGCCATAAAGGCAGGGAAAATTTAACAGAAATAAATTTGGGTTTATTATCTTTTGGGTCTGGAAAACCAATAGTTGAAAAGTTGTCTGCGGTATTTCTCAATACGGCATTAATAAACCCTGCGGGTTTTTTACCGGACATTTTTTTTGCAATGTCCACACTTGTGTTAATTGCTGCAAAGAATGGTATCCTGTCCATATATAAAATCTGGAAACAAGTGATCCTTAATAAATATAAGAGCGGTTTATCAATTTTTTCCAAAGGTGTTTTTGAAAATGCACCAAGGGTCCAGTCAATGGTGCCTCGATGGCGAAGAACACCAAATATCAATGCATTACAAAGATTTTTGTCATTTTTGGAAAGAATGGATATCTCTTCTGAATGGTTTTCCAAAGCTTTATCAAGGGTATTAAATGATTTGTCCCAGGAAACCAGAACTGTTACAGCGATATGCCGTGGATCTTTAATCATGCAACATCAAATTTTTCAAAGGGATCAATTTTGTGGCCGCATAAAAATTGTCCGGCATCCAATCGTTTTCCGGATGTTCCCATCAGTTCCAGAATAATAAGGCTGCCTTTGCCTGTTGCAACATGAATTCCCTGTTTGTCGCAAAGAAAAATAACTCC
The DNA here is from genome assembly GCA_029940245.1 of Desulfobacula sp. Lineage (GTDB taxonomy): Bacteria > Desulfobacterota > Desulfobacteria > Desulfobacterales > Desulfobacteraceae > Desulfobacula. The sequence continues at coordinate 2,415 of JAOZRF010000132.1, read as the reverse complement.
GGGGTCATGGCGGGTCTGGATATCAGATGGGCCGGCCCTGTAAATTTTAATTGTTTTGTTCCCAAGATGGGTGAAGGCTCCAGGCCAGGGGGTCATGGCATTAATATGGGCACAGATCTGCCTGCTGGAAAGATTCCAGTTGATTTTACCATCGTTTTTTTTCAGCATTTTTACATAAGTTGCCTTTGAATGATCCTGGGAAATAGGGTTAAGGCGATTGTCCAGAATGGCATGAAGGGTTTTAACAATAAGATCAGCCCCGATTATTCCCAACCGGTTATGGATATCCTGAGCAGTATCCTGGCTATGTATGGGGGTTGAAGATGACAGCAGAAGATCTCCCGCATCCATACCTTTTGTCATGACCATTGTGGTAACTCCGGTTACCTCGTCCATATTTTGAATGGCTGCCTGGATGGGAGAAGCGCCTCTGTATTTTGGTAAAAGCGATGCATGGATATTAATAGGCAATATTTGGGGGATATCTAAAATCTCCTGGGAAAGAAGTTGTCCTAAGGCTGCAACAACAAAAAAATCAGGATTAAAGGATAATAGTTTTTCTTTGGCTTCTTTTGTATTGATATTTTCCGGTTGAAAAACATCAAGGCCCAGGTTCAGCGCAGCAGTCTTGACAGGTGTAGGTGCAAGTTTTTTCCCACGGCCTTTTGGCCTGTCCGGCCGGGTGACCACAAGGCTGATAAAAAAATCATCCTGTTCTGCCAGTTTTTGTAAAGCCGGCACACTGAAATCAGGTGTTCCCATGTATATGATCCGGGTTTTTTGATTCACTTATCATCCTGTTTTTTTGCCATCTTTTTTTTATACATGGCTCTTTTTAAGACGCTGATCCGGTCGATAAATAAGATGCCATCAAGATGATCAATTTCATGCTGCATGATGATGGCAAGAATATTTTCTGCCTCAAAATCAAGCGGGTTACCTTCAATATCAAGTGCTTTTACCCGCACTTTTTCATATCGTTTCACGTCTGCACTATAGTCAGGAACGCTTAAACAGGCTTCTTTCTCTGAAATAATACTGCCGGAACCAGTGATGATTTCAGGATTGATCAATCCTGTAAATTCTTTGGTTGAGTCATCTCTATCTTCCTTTGCTGCATTGGAATCATAAACAATAACCCTTTTGTTAACACCGACCTGGGGTGCAGCAAGCCCGACTCCCGGAGCATTAAACATGGTTTCCCCCATGTCCGCGATCAGGTTTTTTATGTCCTCATCAATGGTGTTAACCTTAACAGATGGCTGTGATAAGGATTTTTCAGGATATGTTAAGATTTTTCGAATAGCCATTTTTCTCTAAAATTTCCTTTGCAATTTTAATATCTTTTTTAATTTGTTCTGAAAGTTCCTGAATACTGGAAAATTTTTTTTCATCCCTTAATTTTTTAACCATATTGACACGGATCCTGGTGTCATAAATATCATGATTAAAATTAAGTATATGCACTTCAATTGTGAATATATGGTCGTCAAAGGTGGGTGAAAATCCAATGTTGGCAACTCCCCAGAACTTGCCCTTGGTGGTTTCAACAGTAACAGCATAAACACCATGTTTGGGGCAGAGTCTATCATGGAGTTTGATATTGGCCGTGGGAAATCCAAGCTTGCTTCCCCCCCTTTCCCGGCCTTTAATCACTTTTCCCCGGATCTGGTAGTGCCGGCCAAGGTATTTTATGGCCTGATCAACTTTTCCTTCCATTACAATTTCACGTATTCTTGTGCTGCTGATTCTTTCCAGGTCAGAACCTGTATTATTTATCCAGGGAGAGATAATGGTTTCAAATTCCAGTCTGCCCTGTTCTTTTTTTAAAAGTTCAATATTTCCCTGCCTGTCTTTTCCAAATAAATAGTCTGCACCAATAATGATTGCTTTCATCCCGATTTTATGTACCAGGATTTTTTCAATAAAATCATGGGCAGTAATAGCAGAAAAAGCTGTGTCAAAATGGATGCACAATAATACATCCAGTCCGCATTGTTCAATGAGTTCGATTTTCTGGTCCTGTCTTGTAATCAAGGGCGGGCCTGAAATTCCCAATGCTTTTAAAGGATGCGGATCAAAAGTTATGGCAATCGATGTACCCTGAATCTGCCTGGCTTTTTCTATCACTTGCCCAAAAAGGCTCTGATGCCCTTTATGAACCCCGTCAAAGTTGCCAATGGTGACGACAGCATTTTTAAAGGGGTTGTTAATTAGATTTATATCTTTAATTAATTTCATGCCTGCCTTTTCAATTTTGAACAATAATCTTGACAAAACTTACAAACACATATATAGCCTAACTGTTATTTTTAAGCAATCTTTAATTGCCTGGAAGAGGTCAGCAGAGGGCAGCTTAATGCCGAAGTGGCGGAATTGGTAGACGCACCAGTTTCAGGGACTGGCGAGCGTATG
>JAOZRF010000532.1 GCA_029940245.1 Desulfobacula sp. | reverse complement strand
TAAAATCCATGATGGACCATCCGAAAATAATGCCTAAGTCGGGAATCAGGCTGGCCGTGGATGTTGACCCATATTCTTTAATGTAGCACAATATTCAAACGGGTGAGCCGGGCCGCTTCTATTCTCTGGATGTAAAGGATTCCAGCATCTTTATCAGCAAGGCTTTCTTTATAGGCTTGGAAAGGTATTCACTGCATCCTGCATCCAGGCATTTCTGACGATCTTCCCTCAGGGCATGGGCAGTCAAGGCAATGACCGGGGTTTGTTTTTTATTCTGTTTTTTCTCCCATTCCCTCAGCTTTTGGGTGGCTATATACCCATCCATGACAGGCATCTGCATATCCATGAGAACAATGTCAAAGGGTTGGGCCATGTATTTGTTCAATCCGATCTGTCCGTTTTCCGCCATTTCAATTACATGGGGAAAGGACTTCAGATACGCCTGGATCACAAATCTGTTTTCTTCCGCATCTTCCACAACCAGAATTTTCAAGGGTTTTATTTCCACTTCCATGGGTTTGGACGACTTTGGTTCCGGTTCTGGTATGGTATTGATTTTTTCAGACAGGGCTGTTTGAATGGTTTCCTTAAGTTCCTGGTGCTTGACGGGCTTGACCAGATAGTCCATGATTCCGGCTTCCCTGGCCTCTGCAATATCCCGGCTTCTCTCATCCGAGGTCAGCATGATGATGGTATGCTTTAAATAACCATTTTTGCCCTCTATCTGCCGGGCGGTTTCAATTCCGTCCATTTCAGGCATCTTTCTGTCCAGAAGGATCAATTGAAAAGGGTTCCCCTGATTTTTGGCTGCATCAATGGCCTTAATACCTTGTCTGCCACTGGATGTCTCCTTGACAACAGCTCCCCAGGATGAAAGTTGTTCTCTTAGAATCAACCTGTTGGTAGCATTATCATCTATCACCAGAACATTAATTCCCTTAAGCGTCGGGGCACTTGTAATTATTTTGGGTACCGGCTGGAATGCATTTTTTAAATCAATAGTAAAATTAAAAGAAGATCCTTTCCCTTCAACGCTCTCCACCCAGATTTTCCCGTTCATCATGTTAACAATCTGTCTTGAGATGGTAAGGCCAAGTCCCGTACCGCCATGGGACCGGGTGGATGAATGATCCACCTGGGTGAAGCTTTCAAAAATACTTTCCTGTCGGTTTTTGGGGATACCGATTCCCGTGTCTGTCACGGAAAACAATAATTGTATCCCATCTTCTATAATTCCTTGAACCTTTATTTCCAGAGTGACTTCGCCTTGATGGGTAAATTTAATGGCATTGCCTAAAAGGTTGATGACCACCTGTCTGAGTCGTATCGGGTCTCCATTTAAAAATTCCGGAACATCCGGCCGCATGCGGCAGAGAAGTTCCAATCCTTTTTCATGGGCATTAAGTGCCAAAATTTCACAGGCCTTGTCAATGGTTTCTCTCAGGCTGAAATCGTTTTTTCTCAACTCAATCTGCCCGGCCTCAATCTTTGAAATATCCAGGATATCATTAATCAAGTCTAAAAGATTCTGGCCGGCATTTTGAAAAATCTGGACATATTTTTTTTGTTCCAGGTTCAAAGGGCTTTCTCTGAGCAGATCCGCCATTCCCATAATAGCATTCATAGGGGTTCGGATTTCATGGCTCATGGAAGCCAGGAACTGGCTTTTGGCAAGATTCGCCCCCTGGGCAAATTCCCGTTCCGACCGAAGGAGCCGGATACGGTCTGCCAGGGCAAGGGACAATAATATGCCTTCCAGAGCAAAACTCATATCTAAAAACGAAATCATCTTCGACGAATAAGAGACCAGATTTTCAAGAAACAGGGTATAATACACCACTGAGATAGTCGGAAAAATTGTGCTTATCAAATAAAATTTGGCCGGAGCAAATCCTTTTTTCCATATAACAAACCCGATACCGCAAAGGAAAATCGTTGAAGAAAAAATCATGAGATCCAGTATTGGTCCACATATCGTCATATCTGCCCATATAGACA
>JAOZRF010000531.1 GCA_029940245.1 Desulfobacula sp. | reverse complement strand
GCTACTGGTTTGAAAAATTGGGTTTTTGCTACAATCAAAGCGAATGCCATTGCCCCCGAGGGGGCGGTCAGGGACCTTGGTCAAATGCTCATTACATGAACATGTACCCATATTGCTTCCTTTTTTTATTTTTTAGATCCATAAGTTCAAAACATTTCCGTATTTCTTTTTTCACAGCACCTCTTTTTCAAATGTATTAAAAATACTATTTAAGATACAAGACCAAATTCAAACAAACCTGTCAAGGTTAAGATTCAGCCCAAAATATTTTTTCATACATTACAGCGTACAATTTAATGATACATACATGCGTAATATTAGAGGACTGTTATTCACTGATTTACAAGCCATGATTTAAATGATATTGAAAAAACTTACGCGTTTAAATTTTTACAAAAAAAAGAGAATCCAAGGATGCGGGCGGATGAAAATCGCCTGTTATAAAGCCTATGAAAAATGATGTCGTCAAAATTCGAGTCTCAGATATTTATCTGGATGAATCCATTTATCCAAGAGAAAACATTGATCACAAACGTATTGCTGTTTTTCTTGAAAATCTAAGGGATAATTTTAAATTTGATCCAATTAAGGTTCAAGCCTATCCCGGCAAAAAAGGCAAATATCGAATATTAGATGGGGCACACAGGTGGAGCGCTTATAAAAAAGCCGGTCAAACCGAGATTTATGTTATTGTCAAAACCTTAAATAAAATTGATCCGCTTCTTTATGCTGCAACAATGGCCATAGGCCCAAAGCAGCTTACAGAATCTGAAACAAAAAATACGGCCAGACGTGCTTTTCAAAAAAATACCAAATTAACATCTTCTGAAATCGGCAAAGCCATTGGCAGATCAAGACAGGCAGTAGACTCATATATTGCTGATTTAAGGGCCACAACCCTTTTGGAGCTTGATCTTAAAATCTTTCATTTAAACCTGCTGGGTATTCCCCAGGACAGAATAGCAAAGAGACTGGGCATTCCACGAAAGACATTATTCAACCATTTGGCCAAAATGCCAGGATTGGCAAAATGGCCAAATAGCGATTTATCAAAAGGATTTACTATCCCACAGGTTGCGCAAAAGCACGGCTGGCCTGAACCTATGGTGTGGTCACAGGCCCTGAAAGGAAAGGATGATCAAACCCGGTTTAAAGAGCTTAACTGGGGGATCAGAACATGGGATTTATGGAATTTCATTGATTGTGATAACCGATTCGGTGATGACTGGCCCGGTCGCATTCCTGCACAATTGATAGCACACATCTTATATTTTTTTTCAGAGCAGAACGATTTGGTTTTTGACCCCATGGCAGGCGGCGGTGTGTGTGCCGATACCTGCCTTGCCATGGGCAGAAGATGCTGGAGTCTGGATATGGATGACAGACCTGAAGCAAGGCCTGAGATTGAACCCTATCACTGGGATCTGGAAGCTAAATGGGATGATCTACCAATTATTAACTCCAAGGACAAACCCGATCTGATAATTTGTGATCCACCCTATTTTAATAAAAAAGCCAAAGAGTATGCAGAACAAAGCATTTCAGGTCTTTCAAGAACCAACTACTTAAAATTTCTGGAAAAATTTTTTCTTTTTTTAAAAAAAATATCCAGAAAAAATATCAAACTTGCCTTTATAAACGCAGACTGGCGGGATTTTCAAAATTGTCCTGCCAATAAAGAAGATCCGGAACAGGCTATTTTAATTGTGGATTATCATGAAATTTTAAAAAAAACCGGATGGGTGCTCACCCATGTTATCCAGGCCCCTATGTCTTCGCAGCGATTTAATGCAGGGGTTGTGGCCGCTATGCAGAAAAAAAAGATCCTTGGCGTTACCAGCCGGTATGTGATGATTTTAAAGTAGTTTTAAAAAAATAATCAAAAGGAGGGCTACAAAATATGAAGAAAAAACATATTTCTCACAAATCCCGGACTGATTGGAATCGTGTCGATAAGCTACGTGATAAGGACATAGATCTTTCTGAAAATCCTGAGGT
>JAOZRF010000530.1 GCA_029940245.1 Desulfobacula sp. | reverse complement strand
TTCTGATAATCTGTTTGAGCCGTTGGCAATTAAAGAAAGAAGAGAATGCGGCTGGCTTGCACCGCGCATATCATCAAGCAGCAGACGCATGGGCTCGTTGTGAAGAATGCCATCTCTATCCAGGACAAGTTCTTTGCAGGCTTCTTCCTGGTTTTGGTAAGTTTTTGCAAGTTCCCAGTATCTGGGCACTCCGCCCCAGACGGAATACGCCTCAACAGCCTCAATATAGTTGAGGGACAAGGCCTGTTTTATCCATCCCGGCTCAAGGGGCCGAACCTTGATAATTTCCGCGGCCCTGCCGTATAACGGAGCGGCATAGTCAAGAACCAGGCCTTGCATCATCCTTTGTGAAGACCCGCAAATTATAATGTTTATTTTATTTTGTTGATTATCAATTAATTTCTGGATGATGCTTGGTAATTCCGGGGATTTCTGGACCAGATAGGGAAATTCATCTATTATCAGCGTTGTACCCTTTTTAGCCTGATGTTGCAGAACCGACAACAAGACTTCCCATGATGGGTAGTTTACCTTGCCAAAGCCAGGGATTGTTCTACCTATCTCTATAGCAAGACTTTGAATTTGCAGAGGAGACTCCTGCTGATCAGCAAGGAAATAAATATCTGTTTTTTCTGCAACATGTTGCAGCAGGGTTGATTTGCCGCATCGTCGTCGCCCATAAATTACAACCAATGAGGGATCAGGAGAGCCTAATACTCTTGTGAGTTTAGTGATTTCCCGCGTCCTGTTCATAAAATGCAATCTCATGTTACCCTCAGTCCGATAAAATTAATGCGGCTTTGCAAAACGTGACATTCTTCAAAACCTATAAATATGTTTGTCACCCATTATGTTTAACCTGCATAATGTTTAACGTCAAGTCAGTATCTGTAAAAATAAACACTTCCCAGGGCAGACCCCCTCATGACGAAGTCGATCTTTATAATCCAGATAGATATCTCTTTTTTCTTCTTCAAATAAACCCGGATAGAAATTTACCTGCCGGCATTACCCTTATCCCATTTTTAAGTCTTTCATTTCTGCATTTTTTTACAACCTGATAATTAAATGGTATTGATAGTTTATCTTTAAAATAATACAAATTCCTGGAAACTGCTGAATCACTGTTTTTAACTTCAACAGAAAACCATGGTTTGTTCTTTAACGTAACTATGAAATCAACCTCTTTGCCTGTGGAATCTCTTAAAAACGACAGTGTAACATCGTATCCTTCATAAGAATAAAGGTAATTGCAAAATTTTAAAAGGTGGCAGGCAATAAAATTTTCCAGTTTTTGGCCTTCATCCTCAATGGCTGACCAATCCCACAGATATAATTTTTTTTCTTTTCTTACAGCGGCTATTTTTTTTGACTGAAAAGGCGGAATTCTAAAACAATAATAAAATTGTTCAAATGTATCAAGCCAGTTTGCAACGGTCCTGAAATTTACCTGAAGATCTTCAGCCAAAGAATTGATCGATAATATAGACGATGTTTTATCAGGCAGTATATCAGCCAGCAGGGCAAGATTACCGAAATCTTTTATAAATGTAAGTTCGCGAATATCTTCAGAAAAAAACCGTTCAGTCTTTTCCATGTGCCATCTTCTTAAAAAACGGCGGTTCTGTTTTAAAAATGGCTCAGGAAATCCACCAAAATCCAATAGAGCATTGAATTCTTCATTATATGAATTTTCTTTAAAAATAAGTTCCTGCATTGGTTTAACTGCGGTTTTTGAGTTGATCAACTCTGCAATGGAAAATGGATGCAGGGTATAATAATGATATCTCCCCTGCAAGGAATCACCACCACGTCGAAAAATATTAAGACGGGCGCTGCCTGTTAAAAGAAACTGGTATACATCCTTATGTGTATCAAATTCACCCTTTATCCATGTTTTCCATTTTGAATGTTTATGAAATTCGTCAAGAATAATCAGCTTATAGTCAGGAGCCCATTCTCCCTTTAATGCAGAAGTTCTATCACTTATTCTATCCCAGTT
>JAOZRF010000131.1 GCA_029940245.1 Desulfobacula sp. | reverse complement strand
TGATTATTGTTGATGAGTGCCATCATGTTCCGGCATTCAGTTTTGAACAGATTCTTAAAAATGCAACTGCCAAGTATGTTTACGGATTAACTGCAACACCGTATAGGCAAGACGGACATCATCCGATTATCTTTTTTTATTGCGGTCCCATAAGGTTTATGGTGGATGCGAAAAAGCAGGCAGAAAAAAGACCTTTTGATCATTATTTGATTCCACGATTCACTTCATCTAAAACTGGTCTTAACACAAATCAAAAAGAATTATCACTTCAGGAAATTAAAGCAGGACTTGTATTAGATGATATCAGAAATCAGCTAATTATCGATGACGTGGTGGAATGCTATAAAAATGGCAGAAACTCCTTGATTCTGACCGGACGTGTGGCCCATGTGAACTCATTGAGCGAAATCCTGATGAAAAGAATCCCTGATGTTATTAGCCTGACTGGCGGGATGGGAGCGAAGAAAACAGCTAAAGTACTGGAAAAAATATCTTCACTACCTATGAATAAGCCGTTTGTTTTGGTTGCAACGGGAAGTTTCATAGGGGAAGGCTTTGATGAGCCCCGCCTTGATACCTTGTTTTTGGCGATGCCGATTTCCTGGAAAGGAACATTGCAGCAATATGCTGGCAGGCTGCACCGTTTGTGTGAAGGTAAAAAAGATGTGCAAATATACGACTATGTTGATGTTCATATTAAAATGCTTGAAAATATGTATGGGAAAAGGCTGAGAGGATATGCATCTATCGGCTACAAGGCAAAGGCGGGAAATATCTCTGATATGCCAACAGATATTATTTTTGATAAACATAGTTTTTTCCCGGCATATCTGAATGATATTGATAATGCATTAAAACAGGTGTTGATTGTCAGCCCCTTTGTTACCAAAAAACGTGTGACTCAAATGATGCACCATTTTAATAATATTTTAAAAAAACAGGTTGAAATAACGATTGTAACAAGGCCTGTTGAAGATTTTAAAGAAAACAAAAAAATAATATTGAAAAATATTTTTACAATATTAAAGGATGCCGGAGTTCAAGTTCTTTTTAAATCAAATATACATCAAAAATTTGCAATTATTGATCAAAAAATAACCTGGTATGGTAGTATTAATTTACTGAGTTTTGGATACTCTGAAGAAAGCATCATGCGCCTTTCAAGTAATAGTATTGCCTATGAATTAGCAAATTGTATAAAAATTTAAAAACAAGCCATGATTCAAATTATTAGTATTCTTCCTTCGCGCCGGTTTGATCTTAGGCTGCTTTAAGGATATCCACGATTTTTACATCACCAACATATTCTTTTGACTCGTATTTGGTAATCCGGGTCATTTTTTGTTTGAGTTCCGAAATGCCATTGAGGTTTCGGATGATCGTTTCAATGTCTGCCGACAATGTTATGCTCCTTTAAATCATAGTTTTTAAGAAAGGTATGGTTGACCATGGTGATGCGATGATCAAGATCTATTACGAGCAAAAGATTCTCCCCGGCTGAGTCAAGCAGTCTTATGGTTGCTGCATCGACGTCAAGAACTTTCGGTATTTTTTTCATAATCAGACATATAATGAAAATATTTCTGGACAAATTTCCCTGAAATTGTATCTGCCACGGAAAATGTAAAACCAGTATCCGGTAGAAATTGTCCGGAAAATGCCAGGAATACTGTTTGGGAAAGCTCAAAAAGCATATCTTTGATCTCTTTTTTGTCTGCTGAAAAGTCAAGTCGACCGTAAATCCTGCATCTTGCTGGTCTTAACGCATAAATCTCACAACCGGAACCATTGTTGAAGGGGCATAATATATTTTCTTTTTTATATGTTTGAACGGCTCTTCTTATCAGCAATTCTCGTTGGCCTGATGTAAAGTGCCTGTTCATTTTAGAATGAAGGTAAATGACTTCTATCAGTTGAAGATCAAAAGATTCAAAACAGCAATTGCCATCCTTCTTACCGCAAGCGATATGACCATCTTTTGTTTGGTTTTTAACTGCTTTATCAATATTTTTAATCAAAGATTCATACTCAGAAAAAAAACGACCTAAATCTACCCTGTTTTTAATCTCCAGGGAGGGTTCTCGGATTTTCAGGACACCTGATTTTTTGCCATATTTTTTTAATAGTTTCCACTGATCGTAATTGGAGGGATTTGCATTTGAAGATTTTAATTTTTTTGAAACAGCTTTGAGGGTAAGCCCCCTGCGAATCATATAGGAAGAGACAAATGTCCCGGTCCTTCCAACTCCGTGTCGACAATGGACCAGCACTTTTTTCCCTAGATAAATGGCTTCGTCAAGCCAGGCCAGAGCCTTTTCCATGTCTTTCATTTTTGGAATATCCTCATCCCATACAGGAAGGTAATATACTTCAAATCCTGAAGCTGCTTCAATGTCATGAAGATCGCTGAATTCAGCGCAAAGGTTTACAATGGCATCAATCCCTCGGGCTTTTATGGCATCAAGTTCAGTATATGACATGGGGGCATATCCGACGGCAAGACTTTCTGTGATCCATGTGATGGGGTATTGAGACACCTTAAACTTCTTCCAGATTTATAGGATGGATCATGTGTAAATTCCTTTATCAACAGTTGATCTGAAATCATACCGACCATTCATAAAATCATCAATCATCAATTCCAATTCCGTGTTTTCTTTAAGATACATATCCATGAGTTTAGTTGCACCCAAAAGTCGTCCTGTCATATCCAGGGTTTTTTCCATGGTTTTTAAGGAACCATGCTTGAACTCGGCATCAATAAGATCTGATGTGATATTAACCATAAATCCAAGCCGTGTTAAAACTCCTTGAATAAAACTGGCTCTGAGTGCCCGCCCAGAAGGGCTGCCACCCCCACCGGAAAACCTGAAAAGAATATAATTATTTTCTTTTGAAGAAGAACAGATGGTATCCAGGATGACAAAATGATATCCAAATCTGAAGTTTACATTCAAATAGTCTTTTGACAGAACGGCATAGCTTCCAAACTGGGGAGAATCTGCACTGATAATGCCTCCGGCCATGACGATTCTGTCATATTCCTCCCAGTCAAAATGGGTGGTTTCAGACCAGCATATATCAGGATGTAAAATCCCTTTTAATAAGGCTTTCATGGGAATACTGGTGATATCTTCCGGTCTTAAAATGTTTTCATTCCCCTGGTACTCTTTTTTTTTATCATCCTTGATTCCATGTCCCACATCAAGGACATAAAATAGCATGGGGATATTGGAAATAAGTTTTTTTGCCCCTTTTTTCCTGCTGCCTTTTCTATCTCCGATGAAAAACATTTCTTTCATGGCTGTTTCATGGGTAAACCGGATAATATCATGGAGAGATCTACAGGCTTCAGGGGTAAATGCCTTGGATTCAGGATCGGTAAGTTTTAATTTGGCACAAAAATTAATCACATATCGCAGTTTGAGCATAAAAGAGCTGTCAAAGAAAAAATCCTGTTTTGGTATGGTTTTTTCCAGCAGGGATTCTGCCGGCCCTTCGTATACAACACAATTTTCAGCATCCACTGTTACATAATTACCATGAACAAGATCATCAAAGCCGTTGACAACATTTGTAATGGCCGGCACTCCAAATTCCCTGGCAATGGATGAAAAATGGCAGGCACGGCTTCCCGTGTCAATAATAATGGCATTCATTTTATTTATGGCCGTGACAAATTGAGGCAATGCATGTCTGACCACAAGCACAGAGCCATGAGGGATATCATGTATTTGTGATAAGTGCTCAAGCCTGTAAACAGGACCTGACCCGGTTCCGGAACATACAGTCTCTCCTTTGGAACAGATCATTTTATTGCTATTTTTATTAGCAAATTTATTTTCAGGGTTTTGGATTTGTTTTGCATTGGTTTGGTTCCTAGCAGATGGAATATTCAACGGCCTGGACTGGAGGATAAAAAGCCTGCCCTTTTTATCCTGGCACCACTCAATATCCTGGGGTTGCTTAAAATGCTCTTCAAGTAAAATTCCCCATTTTGCAAGTGTTGCAGCAGATGCTTTATCAAGGGAAAGAAGATCCTTTTTTGCTTGAGTTGTATCAATAACCCGGGTTTGAATTTCCGGCTCTAGAACCATCTGTTTTATTTTATTTGCAATTTTTGTACTGATGATGGTATCTGGATTTTTTTTTGATATTCTGATAACATCCGGCGATATTTCCCCTTCCACGAGCAGCCCACCCTGGCCCCAGATGGAGTGGATCAATAAATTGTCAGACAGGGGTTCTTTTATATCCCGGGTATACATCACGCCGGATGTTTTTGAATCAATCATTTCAAGCACCAGGACGGCTATGGGGGTCTCGCTGTCCAGTATTCCGTGGCTGATTCTATAAAAAAGTGCCTGGGCAGAATATTTGCTGGCAATGACCTGTTTGTATCCAGTCAAAATATTTTTTTTATTTACATTTAACAGGGTTTGATACTGACCGGCAAAGGACACTTTCCCATCCTCTTTAACAGCGCTGCTTCGGAGGGCAACCCTGAAATTGATCTTATGAGGTTGCTCAAGGATTTTTGTAGCAGATTCTATGGCACTATCAATATCTTCCGGTACAATGGCATTAAATATGAATTGTTCAATTTCAAAGGAGGCCTGTTCCAGGGATGAAAAGTCATTGATATCAATGCTGGCTAGTTTTTCATTAATGGGTTCCCGTAAATTGTTATACTCCAAAAAATAATGAAAGGCATTGGTGGTGATCACAAATCCATCGGGTGCGGGTAGACAAAGCGCTTGATTCAAAAGGGATAAGGAAAATGCTTTTTTGCCTGTCATGGCTTCGTTAAATGATGAGATTTTGTCAAATCTGATTGTAAAGGGGGAGGAAAATTCAAACTCAGGAGGGGCAAGCATAAACCGGATATAAAAATCAAATTTTTTAAAATAGGCTTTCAAACTCCAATAATTCGGTGGGCTCATTTTTAAAAGTTCTTCAACCATTCTTAAAACCGCATCTGAAAAGTGCTCATAAATTTTTACGATAGACTGAAAATCACATTTTTTCTGTGTATAATAAATATCCTCCAGGGTTGCCATAAACTCATGGGCGGCCTTGTCATATTCCAGCAAAGTCTTAAATGACTCGTATTTTTCCCTCAAAATAGTTCCCGGAGAAAATACCTGGTATGTCCAGTATTTGAATAAATTTTTAATTAGCATGATCTATCAATTTTTATGGCATTTATTATTTTAATTTTATATCAAAAAGACTTTTTAAAAGGTAACATTGAAAACAAAAGAATACAAACAGAATTTGTCAATTTTAAGTGCAATAAAAAACATGCAGTGCAATAATTTTATTGCGCAATTTTTTTATTACTTTATAAGACCTTTATAGGCTAATATGCGTTTGTATTAAAGGGTTATCAAATATGTATGTTTTGTTTAATTTAAAGCTGAATTTATAATGCTTTCAGGTCATAAAATATTTTATCATTATTTTGATAATTTAAAATAGGAATATTTCATTTGATTCCAGATAGTTATATTTTTAGTACATTGAATAATAGTATTTAGCCAACCAATTGGCATGGTTATGGCTAATAAACACTAAGTGTTACTAAGGGTTATGTGTTTTAAAATAATAATTTGTCAAGGAGGCAATAAAGTATGGATAACATTTATATGGAGTCAAGGGCAAAAAGATACCAATTTCTTTCCACCCTTTATCGTGATGAAATATCACTGAAATTAATTAAAAGCATGCAGAACGAACAATTTCTTAAAGGCTTGCTTGAATCTGTGAAAGGCTGTGGATTCATTGATCTCGCCAGTGGTGCAGAGGTCATGGTTTCCTGTCTGAGAAAAGAAGATCCGGAAAAATTGTATAAAGAATTAAGCTATGATTATGCAGATGTTTTTCTTAACGCAGGAGCCAATCCCACATTCCCATATGAATCTGCCCACACAGGTAAAAAACCAGTGCTTATGCAGAAGCCGGTTATAACCCTCAGAGAATATTTTAGAAAAGCAGGGGTACACAAGAATCCTGACTTTAAAGATCTTGATGATCATATTGCTGTTGAAATGGAATTTTTAAGATACCTTCTTGAAAAACAGGACACAGATACGTATATAAAATTTTTTAAAAATATATATCTGAAATGGGTAAATTCCTTTTGTGATCAATTGACTGCTTCTGCAAACTCAGGTTTTTATCAAGCTCTTGCCCATTTCACACGGGGAGCTTTAATGTGTGAAAATATGCGGATTGATGGCTTTACCAGGGGTGAAGAAACCACCCAGAAGATGATGGAAGCATGTGCTTCCCTGGATCTTGATTCTACATATTTCACACTGAAAGAAGGAGCAATTGAAGAAGAACCTGCAAAGGAAATACCCAGTCATTGTTATACCTGTGGCGCCCTGTGCGGCATGACGGCAAAATTAAAAGATGGCATACTGACAGGCGTTTCAGGACTTCCCGGTGACCCCAAAGGCGGTGGCAGACTTTGCCCTAAAGGCGCCGCATCTCCGGATCATCTCTATTCACCGTACAGGCTTAAAGCACCCCTTATTAAAGAGAATGGCCGTTTCCGCAAGGCTAGCTGGGAAGAAGCTCTGGACGCTGTTGCAGATGGCATAAAAAGTATAGAACCTGCAAAATTAGGATTTTTCAGGGGCAATGATTTTATAAACTGGATACATGAGGGACTCTTTGACCATCTGGGATGTCCGAAAATGACCCACAGGCCCATGTGTGACAATGCCAACCGTATGGCAAATGAACATAACCTCAATGACAAAAGACCGTGGATTAATTATGAGGAATCTGATTATATTATTCATTTTGGCATGAACGAATTTGCCACTTCCTATGGGCAGCGAAAAACCACTCACTTAAAAGCTGCGCTTAAAAATGGGGCAAAACTGGTGGTTTTTGATCCTAGAAAATCAGAAACAGCTACTGCTGCCACAGAGTGGATTCCCATAAAACCTGCAACAGATGGTGCTGTTGCACTGGCAATGTGCTACGTCATTATAAAAAATGAACTCTATGATAAAGAATTTGTCAAAGACTGGACATATGGTTTTGATGAGCTTAAGAACAGGGTGCTTGGCAATGAAGATGGAATCGTCAGAACTCCTGAATGGGCAGCCAGCATCAGTGGCGTTCCTGCAGATACCATAGAGCGTATCGCCGTGGAATTTGCCAGGGCTGAAAAAAAAGGAGTTTCGTCCTGGACTGGAGTGGCACAAGTTCCCAATGGAATGTATGGGACTGCTGCATTACAGGCTTTGAATGGATTATGCGGTACATTTGATGCCCCTGGAGGACCCTCTCTTCCTTTTAAGAGAAAATTAAATTCCCCATGGGGAGAGGGACAGGAAAAACCCCCCAAGGGATCTGCTCCCAAACTCCATAAATATACCATGT
>JAOZRF010000529.1 GCA_029940245.1 Desulfobacula sp. | reverse complement strand
CAGACATTGTATTAAAACTAACTGCTAAATCAGTAATTTCGTCATCACCTTTGATTTTAAGCAATTGTATTTGTCTATAGTCCTTCTCATGGGAAACATTTACGAAATGCTTAGAAATTTTAGACAAACGGCCAATAACTAAAAACCGGGTAATTAAAAAGCTTATAGCAAAAAACAAAAGTATTCCAGCACCTATGAAAAAAGATGCCTTCAGGAATGCTGAGTTGCGCTGATCAATAACTTTGGCCATAGGAATAGCGATAGTGTCAAGTCCGATAATATCTCCAATTTTTTTATTAAAGCCAGTTTTATTTCCATATCTTTTTATTAATAACGCTGGAGCATCCTCTGGTTCTCCATGGCAACGAATACAGGATGGTACCATTCTTCTTGCACTGAACATTGCCAAATATTTTTTCCCATCAATAGTAATATATCCTTTCCATTGGTTTAGTTGTGGTTGTTCATTAAACATTTTAATAATTTTGAGCTCTTCCAATCCAGCCTGGTTCAGAGGATTACGAGGAGTATCAGAGGAAAATTTTAGGATATAGTCTGGAAACTTTTTGCGAACATCTTCGAAGATTGATCTTGCGATATATGAAGTAGACATTGTTTCAGGATAGAACTCATCTTCTTGTGTGAGTTCATACATTGAAGGGCGTATAAAATTTGCTACATATTGACGGATGGACAAATCAAATTGTAAGGCCAAAGAAGCTTGCTGATCAACCAAAAGATCAATATTTTCATTTGTTTTTGAATATGTTTGATATAAAAAAAGGGAGGCAAAGATTAACATTACGAGAAGATTAATAACCAATAGTTTTGCTGTAAGTCCCTTCATGAAAAATTCCCCAAGCAATTGTTAGATGGAATTCTACAATATAACATATGCAGATTAATGACAACCGGCTTGTAGAAATTATTCTATTTTTACAACACTATAAGGTTCTATTTCAGGTCGTATTTTACGGATGCTTTTTAAACAGTTGAGGGAATGTCGATTAATAAAATCAGGTCACTCATCAAAAAATACTGCCGTTTCAATTGGCTAGGCAAATGGGGCCATGCACTGGCAAGATTGCGCCCTTTAATAGCCCATGATTATTTGATCATCCAATCGAATATATATTTACCTTGTTCTTTTTTCCCGGGATATCAACAGCCAGAGATTGTTTAACCGTTATATTCTCCAATTGTTCCTTTCTTAATCGGTCATAGGTTTGAGATGAAATAATAATCTGAGCGTTTAATTCCCTGGTTAGAGACTGTAGACGGGAAGCTATATTTACTGTGTCTCCGACCAGAAGGTAGGATAAGCGGTCCGGACTTCCAATATTTCCAGCCACCACATTGCCTGTGTGAATGCCAATACCATTGGAAAGCCTGGGCCATCCAATCCCATCAAAATACCCATTCAAGGCAATCAATTTTTTTTCCATGGATAAGGCCGCATCAAATGCCAGGCATGGATGATTTGATTTGTATACGGGGGCACCAAAAACGGCATAGATTTCATCACCCAAAAATTGGAGTATCAATCCTGAATGCTCGTGAATGGCTGTGCTCATTTCTTCAAAATATTTATTCAGAATTTTAGCAACCAGTTTGGGATCATTGGATTCAGTCAGAGGAGTGAAACCCCTCAGATCAGCAAATAATACAGTCACCTCCCTTAACTCACCATCCAGCGGAATACGGCCGCTTAAGATTTCATCCCTTACTTCAGGTGCAACGTATCTGCCAAATGTATCCCTTAACAATTCTCTTTCTTTTAATCCTTTGATCATTTTATTGGTCGCATCTCCCAATACGCCGCTTTCATCATTGGAAACCACTTCTACCCGGGCATCATAATTGCCTTTTTTGATTTCCTTAACTGTGTCCAGCATGTTTTGGACCGGAAGGGAAATGGAACTGCTTATCAACCTGTTCAACACGCCTGATCCTATAAAAAAAAGAACAAAAACCACAATGGAAAAAATAAGAACACCCCGGGCGTATTCCT
>JAOZRF010000130.1 GCA_029940245.1 Desulfobacula sp. | reverse complement strand
TAATGGCTGGTTAGGGACAGTTTTGAAATTTATTTACAATAAAATCCGAAACTACAATAAATATGGTACTGATTTAAAGTACACAATCAGCCTTAATTTTTTAATTCCGATCATTTTTGCGGGAATTTCTATTTTTGCTTTTATTATTGGTGTGAATCTAAACACCCCTTCTTATAATAATAATGCTATACCAAAATTGTTATTGGGAACAGGATTGGGCATACTCTCTTTTTTGTGCGGAGTGCTGCTCTTATGGTTTATTCTGAGACCCATAAAGCAATTTGTTAAAAAAACAGAAGGGTTAGCAGTATTCCGGGATCGGGGTGGCAAAGAAAGGAGAAAGACCTGGGAACAGCCTGATAATGAAATCCAATATTACAGCCAGGTATTAAGCCATGTCACTGATATTCTGGGAAAAATTGATGCTACAAGGCTTTTTCCCGAAATAATCGGTCATTGCAGGGCCATGCGCCAATTGTTTAACCAGATTATAAAGGTTGCTCCATCTGATGCCACAGTCCTCATCATGGGTGAAAGCGGTACAGGCAAGGAACTTGTTGCTGATGCTGTCTGCCGGCAAAGCCATCGTTTTGGCAAACCTTTTATTAAAATAAACTGTGTTGCCATCCCTGAAAACCTTTTGGAAAGTGAATTTTTCGGCCATGAAAAAGGCTCTTTCACAGGAGCAAGTTCCAAGCAAATAGGCAAATTTGAACTGGCTGATAAAGGAACAATCTTTCTTGATGAAATAGGAGACATATCTTCTGCAATACAGGCAAAACTGCTTCGCGTATTACAGGAGAAGGAATTTTGCGGGGTGGGAAGTAATACATCAATCAAAATAGATGTGCGCTTTATTGCTGCAACGAATAAAAACCTTCCTGATATGGTCAAAAAAGGTCGGTTCAGAGAGGACCTTTATCATCGGCTTAATGTGTTTCCCATGGTATTGCCTCCTTTAAGGCAAAGAGATGATATATCTGTTTTAACAGACTATTTTCTTCAAAATATATCTGTGAACAAATCTAAACCCGTGACGATCTCACAGGATGCCATGGAATATCTGGAATCATATCCATGGCCGGGTAATGTAAGAGAACTTAAAAATACCATTGAAAGAGCAACGCTCATGTCTGACACAGGTGTAATTGAGATCTCACATCTTCCCTTGAATATCCTGGAACATGAAACAGGCAAGGCATCTTCTTTCCAATATGCGACCACAACCAGTCTGCCAAAAGGCGTATCAATGGATGATCACTTAAGAAGCCTTGAAAAAAGAATGATCATATCAGCTCTGATTAAATCCCAATACAAACAGGTAGCCGCGGCAAAGCTGCTGAAAATCAATACTCGCAGCCTCTGGCACAGGATCAAAAAATACGAAATTGATGTGGCTTCGCTTCAAAAACTACATAATTTGGAGTAAAAACTTCAAATTATTGTGCCATAAAAATGCGTTTTTTCCGCATTTTTCTCCATTACAATAAAATTACCCATAAAAAAATACAGGTCAGATAAGTTTGAATCAATAAAACGTGCTCAATAATAAAAACAAATATATACAGATAGTTGAACTATTTTATAACTGGATATTTATGGATATATTTGTGCTTAAAAAAATTTTAAAAAAGAAAAAAATTAAAAAACAACTCCCAGATTTTTAAAACTGGCACAAAAAATGCTATTAATATAATCAAAATGCACTATAATGCACTATGCAGCAAATCAGTTTGCAGCTTATATTAATAAATGTTTAAATTAAGGAGGAAAATCATGAAAAGACAAGAGAATCCCTTAAAGAATCAAAAAGGTTTTACACTCATTGAAATTATTGCGGTCCTAGTAATCCTGGGTATCCTTGCAGCAGTTGCAGTACCAAAATATATGGATCTGCAGAATGAGGCCAGAATCAAAGCTGCAGAAGCAGCCATGGCCGAAGTAAAATCCAGGCTCTCAAACGGATATGCAATTTATCTGCTTGCAAATAATGGCGCGGCCCCAAAAGATGTTAAAGCAATTTGTGCTGAAGTAAATGATGCTAACACATTACCTAAAACTGGAGCCGGTGATGTTCCCATGGGATCAGATTATAAGGTAACTCTTTCATATACAACAACAACGGCAACGATTACCGTAAACCAAGTTCAAGGTGTTGCTGTCACTGGTGTGTCAGCAAAATGGGTCATACCCTCATAATTCTTTTTGATTCTGTTTCAGAGGCAGATAAATTCCTTTGATTTTGTCATTGCAGATGGCGCTTTAATCAGGTTATAAAAAAAAGCGCCATCCTGCAAAGGCAATTTTATCCTTGTACCGACAATACTTATGGGTTTGCCATATCCAAAAAATTTGTGTCGGATTTTTTTAAAAAAATAACTTTCTTTCTGGTATTACAATAATACCGGATCCATCTGGTAATTTGTAATATAGTATTGATTTTCGTTTTCAAAGAATACAAGCCCGTCAAGATAGCCCACATCCCCTGCTGTTTCATGTTTAAGCCCCAGTTTAAACTCTTTTAAAGGATAAATATTCCAGTCATGGGAAACACAGATGCTAATCTGGTTTTCTTTAAGATTTTTTATCTGTTCCTTCATCAATTCACTTAAAATATCTGACGTTTTTTCCGGATTTTCCATTATACGTTCATCAATGCGGTTATCAAACCAGTTGCGCAGAAAAATTTCATTACCCTGTTTTTCAATAAGGGGAACCGCTTTTTCCAAGTCCTTTACATAAAATGGTGAAAGCATAGGGTTCATACAATTATGATCAATGCTCAGATTATTTTTTTTTGTAAATCCTTTATCAATTAGAAAAGCTGTTTCCACACATCTTCCCAGAAAACTGGAACATAATTTAGGCAATGCATTTGGTCGCAGCCCCGCGCCAAAATCAAAGGCAAACGTCTTACCCTCATCCGTTAATCCCATAAATGGTTCCAGTCTTGCTTCCTTTGAAAAAAACCTGTCTGAATGACGTATCAGAACGCTGATTTTTTTGATGCCCTTATCCATTAAATGATTTATGGTATCAATGGTCTGTTTTGTTTTGACTTCATATTTTAATGTCATTTATCAGATGCTCCTGAAGTGTTCTGTTTGTTTATCTTGAATAGGTTTCATACTCTATGCTATATGTGCTGTCAAGGATACAAAACAATCAGTAAGGAGTAAGCTCAATGATAAGAAATATCAGCATTATAGGCGTTCCCATGGATTTTGGACAGCAACTTCGCGGGGTTGATATGGGGCCTGCCGCGGTGAGATACACAGGATTGATTCCAAGACTCAGATCCCTGGGACATAAGGTTGTTGATACAGGGGATATTCCTATTCCCATTCGGGATTGCGATATAACTGCTGCAAAGTTTAACAAGAGCAATGATAAAAACAAATATTTAAATGAAATCACCCAGATTTGTGAATCCATATATACAGCGGGTAAAGCGATTGTACAAAAAGGAGATTTTCCCTTATTTATCGGTGGAGACCACTCCATTTCCGTGGGAACCATTGCCGCTGTAACAGACAACGACGTCACAGGCCTTATATGGATTGATGCCCATGGTGATTTCAACACCCCGCAAACTTCTCTCAGTGGAAATATCCATGGGATGCCATTGGCAGCTATTATTGGAGAAGGCCACCCATCTCTTGTCAATGTAGGCAGACTCGGAGCCAAAATTCATCCTGACAATGTGGTGATGATCGGTCAAAGAGACCTGGATATCAGCGAAAAACAACGGCTGAAAAAAGCCGGGATCACTGTATTTACCATGCGGGATATAGATGAACAGGGAATCAGCTCCGTGGCCAACAAGGCATTGATGAAACTGGTTCATTTAAAAAGAATCCATTTGACAGTGGACATGGATGCCCTTGATCCCGTGGAAGCACCTGGCGTGGGAACCCCTGTTCCAGGCGGGATTTCCTATCGGGAAGCCCACCTTCTCATGGAAATATTATCCGATTCCGGCAAAATCAGTTCAATGGATATGGTGGAAATCAACCCCATTTTAGATGTTGCCAATCAAACAGCAGAGCTGGCCGTTGAATTAATATTATCTGCATTGGGAAAGAGTATTTTGTGAGCCTGACCCCGTCTGCATTATTTTTTCTTCCATAGGAAAAGTCTTTTATAAATATTTTCATATACGACTAAAATTTCAGACACCTTAAACCCACGTCCGATTAAATAAAACAAACCTGAAAATTCGATTCCAACAATACCGGCAATGGTTAAAGAACCTGAAAAAAGATTGCTATCGATAAAATTTCTCAGGGCAAACGCTGTAATAAAAAGGATGCCGCCAATTATCAGGCTTATGGGGATCATTTTCAGAAAAAAAAGATATACTTCTTTTTTTTCTGAATTTAAACTTTTTTTGTTCCAGCATTCAAACAAAACAAAGGCCTGAATGATGACAGATATTGATAATCCTAATGCCACGCCCCGGGGACCAAGCATTTTCATCAACAAAAAAATAAAAGGCAGGCTGATAATAACGCACAGGCTTGTAAAGATGGCAGGAAAAATCGTGTTCTGGACGGCATAATATCCTCTTGAAACAATATTCTGGGCTGCAAATGCAAAAGTACCCACCATGAAAAATGGCAGAATTTTTGCAGTGACCAAACTTGCCTGGGTATCAAATTGTCCTCTTTGAAAAAGAATCGTCACGATTTCATGGCTTAAGACAATAAACAGAACGGAAAAGGGAATAACCATAAAAATAAATTTTAATGTTTTATTTAACACGCGATTTAATTCAAAAAGATCTCCTTTCCGGGCAAGTTTTGCCATAAAAGGATATGATGCAACTCCAATGGCCTGGCCGAAAAGTCCCACAAGAATAAACATCACCCTTAAGGCATAATTCATGGCAGCAATACTGCCTTCATTTAAATAGGACCCGAAAAATTTTAAGAGAATCTCCGTTGAAAATGTCATGGTAAGGCCGATCATTAAAGGAAGTGTAAGCTTAATATATTTTATTAATTCCGGGTGGATAAAATTTAAGATGAAATAATACCGGACACCCATTTTTTTTACCGCAACAAGCTGCAGGGCAAAGTTCCCAAGAAATGCGCCGGCCAGCACCCCCCATGCAAACCCTTCCATCCCGATAAAGGGTCCCAGGATAAGGCCGCCCAGGATAATGGCCAAATTGTAAATCAACGGAGCAAGAGCAGGAATTAAAAATTTCTCATTTGCAAATTGAATCGCCATGAGAAGCCCGCCTGTGAAAAAGAAAAACTGGGCTGGAATGATAATCCGGGTCATTTTTACGGCCAGGGCAAAGGTATCGGGATCTTGAAGGCCCGGGACAAAAATATGGACAAACTCTGGTGCCCATATTAAGGTGATCATAATAAAACACAAGAGAAGCAGCCCAAAACCATTCAGGATAATGGAAAAAACCCTGTATCCTTCATTTTTTCTGTCTGAAGAAAGATAATGGGCAAATATGGGAATAAACGTGATGGAAAGAAAACCGCTTGCAACAACGTGGTTAAGGATTTCCGGAATAATAAAGGCTATCTGGTAAGCATCCACGGAAGAATGAATACCGCCGATACCGGCAATGGTCATTTCCCGAAACACACCGATTATTCGACTGGCAAATACAGATGCCATCATGATAAGGGATGCAAATCCCATATTTTTTAATATGTTTTTATTTGCCATAATCGTAATATGGATAGGATTTATCATAAAGAATTGGCAAATAAAAGGTTTATACGTTAAAATAGTTTGACTTGGATAAAATTTTAATTAATGGTAAATGGTGAATTGTGAAAGGAAAAGAAGAGTATGATGGTTAAGTTTGGGATTATTTCCCTGTTGGCAGGTTTGTTTTTTGGTATTTTCAACGGTATTTCTCAATTCATGGGCAAGCAGAATTTCTGGGTTGACCTGACTATTGCAAAAATAATCGGAAAAGACACTTCCGATGCTATTATAGGATTCATTCCTGTTCTTTTCATAAAAAATTCTTTGGATTCCCTGATTTATTCGTTACCTTTTTTTATTTTTTTACTGGGGCTGGGTGTTATTTTTTTTGTCATCACCCTGTTGATGAAAAATCATTAGACCCGTCTTTATCAGCTTAAAAGACGGCCAGGAGTAAAAGTTACAATCGAAAAAGGAATAAAACCATGACCATTACCCGGATTTCTCGAAGACAATTTTTAAAAACTTCAGCCATCATGTCCGCCGGCCTTGCAGGCCCGATACTTTTTGTCGGGTGTGCTGTTGATCCTGTCACAGGGAAAAAACAATTAATGATGGTTTCCAGGCAACAGGAGATAGACATTGATAAGCAGCAATCCCCTTTTCAGTTTTCTTCTGATTATGGGGTCACAAAGGACGTTAACATTAATCAATATGTCTCTACCGTCGGCAAGGCCTTGTTACCCAATGTTCACAGGCCGGATATGCCCTATAATTTTCAATGTGTGAATGCAACCTATATTAATGCCTATGCATTTCCAGGAGGCACCATTGCCGTTACAAGGGGAATTTTATTAAAACTTGATAATGAAGCAGAACTGGCTTCTTTGTTAGGCCATGAGCTGGGCCATGTCAATGCAAGACATACAGCCGAACAGGTCTCTAAAGGACAACTTTCCTCAATGCTTGTTGCAGGGCTGTCCATTGCAGCAAGCACACAGGGCGCAGGACTTGGTGATTTGACCCAGCAGCTCGGAGCGCTGGGTCAGGGATTATTTTTATCCAAGTACAGCCGGGACAATGAAAGGGAAGCTGATGCCCTTGGCAATGAATATATGGTTAAGGCAGGCTATCCTTCCAGAGGATTTGTAGGACTCATGGAAATGCTTGATTCTCTTCACAAAGAAAAACCAAGTACTGCCCAGGTGCTTTTTTCGACCCATCCCATGAGTACAGAACGTTTGACTTCTGCTGTTCAAAGGGAGCAAGGGATTTATCTGAATTCAAATAACGCTTCTTTGCATAAAGAAAGATATATGGACAATATTTCGTTTCTGCGGGCCAAAAAAAACGGCATAGAATTGTTGCAGCAGGGAGAAAAACATCTGGCAGAAAAAAACTATGACAAGGCTCGGGATTTATTTAAAAAATCTTTAAATAAATTACAAGATGATTATACTGCCCATGTATTAATGGCTAAATGCCTGATGCTCAGAAAAGAACCGGCACAGGCCTTGTTATATGCTGACATGGCAAAAAAATTGTATCCAACAGAAGTTCAGGGTTATTATATTGCCGGTATGGCGAACAATGAGCTTAAAAAATATAATTTCGCATATCAAAATTTTAATAAATGTGATGAACTTCTGCCGGGTAATCCGCAAATGAGTTTTTACAAGGGATATTGCCTTGATAAAACGGGTGACAATAGGACTGCAGCAAATCATTACATCACCTATTTAAAAATGATTAATTATCAATCCAATGAATATTCCAAGTATGCGTATAATCGTCTTA
>JAOZRF010000129.1 GCA_029940245.1 Desulfobacula sp. | reverse complement strand
AAAGACATTGTCGCATCAAACATGAGTGCCATGCTGGATAAAGCAGAAGATCCGGGAAAATTAATCAAACTGATGATCCGGGAAATGGAAGACACATTAATTGAAATCAAATCTTCCTGTGCAAATGCCATTGCCAATCAGAAAAAAGTTGAACGTCTTCTGGACGATATCCAGGAAAAAGAAAATTTCTGGGGACAGAAGGCTGAACTTGCGGTAAAAAGGGGAAAAGATGCATTGGCAAGGCAAGCCCTTCAGGAGAAGAGACGATATACCCAAAAAACCGAAGCAATTGAGATAGAATTAACTGAACTGAGTATCATTATTGAGCAATACCGGGATGATATTCAGGAGCTTGAAACCAAACTCAAATCCGCGCGGGAGAAACAGCGACTACTTGTTCAAAGACATATCCGGGCCAGTGGCAAAAAAAGAGCACAAGAAGAAATACGACGTGCAGACAGTACCCAGATAATGCAAAAATTTGAAGAACTTGAGAATCACATCGAAAGAATGGAAGCCGAGGCAGATCTTGTTAATTATGGCAGACCCTCTACACTTGAAGAAGAATTCAATAGTCTGGAGGCAGATGACGATATTGAAGCAGAACTTAATCGACTAAAGTCCTCCCAATCTTCAAAAAAAAATGATACAAGGGATGCATAAACCATCTAACGACTAACCAAACCGGAGTAATTATATTATGACTGGTGTACTTATCGTAGGAATCTGCATTGGCGGAGTAATACTCTTCATCGCCACCCTTGGATTGATATTTATCGGCATTATAAGGGCCTCCAAAACAGGGGGACTGTCAAAAAATGAAAAACAGACCCAGGCAGAAGAGACTAAAATGATCCAGGATATATATCATGGATTGTCAAAAATGGAAGAAAGGGTTGAAGCGCTTGAAACCATACTCATTGAGCGCCAAAAAAAGGATTTCAACAAATGAAACGACACTATGGACATAGACAAAACCATAACTTCAAACGATATAAAAGGCATTATACCGGGCTGAAAGACAGGTTTGAAACACTGGCATCAAGCAAAGGGATTTACCGATCCAGAAGAGGTATCTTCATGGGGGTCTGTCGTGGACTTTCCGACTATTTTAATATCAGTGTTTTCTGGGTGAGAATAATTACCCTGATCTCGTTTCTTTTTACTGGTTTCTGGCCCGTGGGAGTAATGTATATTGTTGCAGGTCTGATCATAAAAATGGAACCTGTTTCTCCTTTAAGCAATGAAAAAGACCAGGAATTTTATAATACCTATACCCATTCAAGGTCATCAGCCATCCAGAGAATCAAGAGAAAATTTGAAAATATTGAGCGCCGGATTCAAAGAATGGAACATACTGTCACTTCACGGGAATTTGACTGGGAATAAATCTTCATCTTTTTTTATAAAACTCAATTTTCGGCCTTAAGTCCTTGCATACGGGGTCAGGCTTGTTTTATTGTTTTTTATCAAAAAATCGACAATAATGCAAGCCTGACCCCACTTATTACACGTCGTTATTTGTTTCATCATTACATTATTTTCAAAAGACTGAGCCCATCCTTAAAAAGAAAAACAGCAAGAACGCAAAGGCTAAGCCCTAAAAATTTCATGGTGGGGACCAGGGCGACTTTGATTCCGGCCCTGATATCATGTGCTATGGTTTCTGAGATCACAAGAGCAAATAAAGGTCCCGGTGACATGCCGGCAGACAATCCCAGTATGCTGCCAAAGGTCAAATAATAAATCATTTTATCATCATAACCTTTATGCTGCACCAAGCAAAACAATATATGTTACTGCTACTGAACCCAACACCGGTATGATGATGCCCCCTTTCCACAATCCAAAAAACATTGTGAAGGCCATGCCTGAGAGTGCTGCCATGGGCATATCCGGAGTAGCATTGAATACCCCGGGGATAATCAAGGCACCAATTGCTGCCATGGGTATACATTTTAAAAAGGCATCCACCCTTTTTGGAATTTCCCTGTTGGTCATCAAAAAAAACGGAATCAATCTTGGCCCATATGTTACTGCCGCCATGCCAAGTATCACAAAAATAATATTATCCACAGCTTTCCTCCTGAATTTCCGTGGCAATAAAAAATGATCCTGCCAAAGCAATGATAAGAATGCACACAATGATGGTCCATCCATTTGGAAGGATATCAAGTTTGATTAAAAGGGAATTTAAAAGCCCGGATGCGATTGTGAGAATCAATGCCTTTACTGATGTTTTAATCTCAGGCAGGATAATAGCCAGCAGCAAGGCATAGAGTGCAACTGCCATGCTTTTGCTCAAGATCTCCGGCAGGAATCCTCCCAGGATATATCCTGCCACAGTTCCGCTAACCCAGCCTGAATAGGCAGATATTTGTACAATAAAGACAAAGGTCTTTGAAAGCTGTCCTTTTTTAAACGACAGGACGGAAAAAACCTCATCAGTCACACCAAAGGCAATTAGAAACAGATATTTTTTAGCAGCCTTGCCAATTCTTGTAGACAAATAGGCACTCATCAGAAAATGCCTGAAATTGACCAGTAAAGTAGTTAAAATAATACCTCCCGGCCCCATTCCTGTCATCAAAAGGTTTAGCGCAATAAACTGGCTGGCACCGGCAAAAACAACGGCTGAAAATAAAAAACATTCCAGAAGAGTGATGCCGCATCCCTTTGACAATATACCGAAGGCAATGGCTGCCGGCACATAACCTATAAAAATAGGGAGTCCAAATTTAAATGCATTCTGTATTTCTTTTGTCATCCGATTAATCATCCTTAGAAATTAACGCATCATCTCAAAAATCAATTTCAAATATTTTACCGGAGACAAACTCGTACCAGGCTATCTGTTCTTCTTTTTTTCCTGTTTGGCCTGCTTTTTTTCCTTAGCGGTTTTCTGCGGTTTTTTCTTTACGGCCTTTTTTGTATCTTCTGATTTGGACATTTGCTTTCCTCCCTTGTGCAAAGCTCAATTTTCTCGTACAATATCATCTAACGAGCTGTTGATCAAGATATTACCCGATTTTCTTCCACTGCATGGCACGCGACACAGGTGCCGTTATCCTGTGTTAATAGTGCAGGAACCTGATTGATACATCTTTCATTTGCATACACGCACCGTGCATGGAACACACATCCTGTCGGCAGGTTAACCGGTGTGGGAACCTCTCCTTTGAGTTTAATCTGTTTGGCCCGTTTCTCACCGACAACAGGGATGGCGCTTAATAAGGCCTTTGTATAAGGGTGACAGGGGTTGGCAAACAAATCCTCGGCTTTAGCCAGTTCACACAATGTCCCAAGATACATAACTGCAACCCGTGTACTGATATGACGGACCACGGACAAATCATGGGTGATAAAAAGATAAGTCAAATCCCTTTCCCTACCGGCTTTCATCAAAAGGTTAAGAATCTGTGCCTGGATCGAGACATCTAACGCTGATACGGGTTCATCTGCCACAATAAATTCCGGATCAAGGATCAATCCTCTTGCGATACTGATTCGCTGTCGCTGGCCGCCGGAAAATTCATGGGGATACCGTTTTATCCAGGCCTGATCAACTCCCACCTGTTCCATTACCTGATCAATTTTATCATTAATTTTATTACTGGACAATTCAGGATGATGAAATCTTAATGGCTCTTCTAAAGTCTGCTGAACTGTTTTTCTTGGATTCAAAGATGCATAGGGATCTTGAAAAATCATTTGGATTTTTTTTCTAAAGGGCAGCATCTGTTCATGGCTCAGGTTATCAATTCTTGTGCCACCATAATGTATTTCTCCGGAATCTGGCGGATAAAGGCCCAACACTACTCTTGCCAGGGTTGATTTTCCACACCCGCTTTCTCCTACCACACTTAAGGTTTCACCTTTTTTAACAAAAAGAGAAACGTCATTTACAGCTTTAACAGTGATTTTCTCTAACACAATCCTGCCATTTTTAAACCGGAGCTGATCTAAAAAACCACCTGAAATATCAAAGTGCTTCACCACGTTTTTAATTGAAAGTATTGTATTCTCTTCATTCATTGTTTTCTATAATTCATTCCCTGTTTATTTCAAATGGCAGGCTGCCAAAATACCATTCCCGGCATCCTTAAGTTCAGGTGTCTTGGTCGTACAGATTGCTTCTTTTAAGTAGCACCTCGGATTAAAAGCACATCCCGGTGGTATGTTTGTCAGTGTCGGCATCATCCCTGGAATCTGCACAAGGTCTTCCCCCGGTTTTATCACAGTCCCTGGTATTGACTTTATCAACCCTTCCGTATAGGGATGAATCGGATTTTTTACCACCTGATCCGTTGATCCATATTCAATAATTTTGCCGGCATACATCACCGCAATTTTTTCAGTGACCTGTGACACAACTCCAAGATCATGGGTGATGAGTATCAAAGCCATGTTATCTGATTCGCATAATTCCTGTAACAAATCCATGATTTCGGCTTGAATTGTCACATCCAAAGCAGTGGTGGGTTCATCTGCAATTATAATGGCAGGTTCTGTCAAAAGAGAAATAGCAATAATTATCCTCTGGCGCATCCCGCCTGACAGCTCATGGGGATATTGCGATAACCTTTGTGCGGGTGATGGAATATGGACTTTTTTTAATTTTTCCAATGCAATATCCCGTGCGTCTGCTTTTGAAATTTTCCTATGGGCCTGTAGGGTTTCAACCATCTGAAATCCAATGGTAAACACTGGATTCAAAGTCATCATAGGGTCTTGAAAAATCATACTGATCCTGTTCCCGCGAATTTTACGCATCTTTTCATCAGAATAAGAGCTGATTTCATTCCCTTTAAAAAATATTTTCCCTTTAGAAATATATCCTGGTTTGCTGATCAGATTAATGATTGAAAAGCCTGTTACAGATTTACCAGCACCACTCTCACCCACAAGACCCAGTTTTTCGCCCTTGTCCAGAACAAAACTGACACCGTCAATTGCAGTAATATCACCAAATCTTAATGCAAATTTAACTTCAAGATCTTGGACTTCTAAAAGATGCGACATCTTAACATACTATCCTTTATAAAGTTTTGGATTAAGTACATCCCTGACCCAGTCACCCAGCAAATTTATTACAAGAACAAATAAAACAAGCCAGAGGCCGGGGAAAACGGTTATCCACCATGACCCGGAAAAGATAAATTCAAACCCTGCCTGAATCAGAGAACCGAGTGAGGGTTTTGTCACGGGCATTCCCATACCCAGAAAAGAAAGTGCGGCTTCACTCATAACTGCATTGGCAACCTGAATCGTTGAAATTACCATTACAGATGTCAAAGAGTTTGGCAGAACGTGCCGTATCATGATGGTCAATCTTGACAAACCGATGACACGGGCAGCCTCAACATATTCCTTGTTTACTTCACCTATAACAGATGCCCGGATGGTTCTTGCATACATCGGCCATTCAGCAAAACCGATAATGACGATTAAAAGGGGAACTGCAAGTCTTTCATAGCTGCCCACCCCAAAGACTACATGAAAGATTGCACCAATAAAAATCGCCACCATAAGATAGGGGAAAGAAAACTGAATATCGGCCAGCCTCATAAGAATTGCATCGATTTTACCACCAAAATATCCGGCGGTAAGACCGACAAATACCCCAAGGCCGGCCTGAAGTAAAACAGCGCACCCTGCTATGATGATTGATGTTCTAAGACCATATAGCATCGTGGAAAGCATGTCTCTTCCCATGTTGTCAGTGCCTAAAGGAAAACTTGAATCTCCTTTTTCACTCCACATGGGGGGGATCTCAGAATTCATGATATCTATATTATCAGCATCATACGGATCCATAGGCGCAATCCATGGTGCTGTTATAGCCAGAATAAGCAATGTTATCAGAATAATAAAACTTGTAATGGCAACCTTGTCATGCTTAAAACTATATAAAAAATATGACTCTTTGAATTTTTGTAATTTTGTCATCTTGTCCCTGCTATTCTGATTGTAGGATTGATAAACCCATACATAATATCCACCACAGTATTTACAATCACAAACACACTTGCAACAACAACAAGATATGCAATCAAAAGAGAAATATCCGCCCGTTGTACGGCATCAAGAAACATAAATCCCATTCCCTGCCACTGAAAAACAGTTTCCGTCAGTATCGTAAATGCAAACATGATACCAACCTGTACGCCAAAAACCGTTATAACCGGAAGCAAAGTGTTTTTAAATGCATGAACAAGCCAGATTCGTTTGGGAGAAAGTCCTTTAGCCCAGGCATATTTTATATATTCTGTTTCAAGAACCTCCATCATCTCAGATCTTATCAGGCGGATAAAAAGGGGCAGCATTATGGAAGCCAGGGATACACAGGGAAGCAGAAGATGCTTTAACCCGTCAATCGTAAGAAGACCGGTCTGCCAATAGTTATTTCCAAATAAGTCCACAGTTTCACCTCTTCCAAAGGATGGAAGGACATGCCAGGTGACGGCAAAAAGATAAATAAACATAATGGCTGTTAAAAAGACCGGCACTGAAACGCCAAGCGTTGAAAACCCCATTATAAATCGGGACAGCAGACTTCTTGGTTTTAGTGCTGAATAAACCCCAAGGGGCAAGGAAACCAATATGACAATAAGTGCCGCTCCCAGAACCAGTTCAATGGTTGCAGGGGCATGTTTCAATATAACTTCAAGGGTTGGTTTCCTGTATATAAAAGATGTCCCAAGATCGCCGTGAAGGGCATTTTTTAAAAACCTTACATACTGCACAGGAAACGGATCATTCAGACCCAGCTTCTCAGCCATCTGGTCTCTTTCTTCAGGAGTGACCCTTTCACCCACAAGGTCACGAACAGGGTCACCTATCTGAGCTTTAATTGAAAATCCCACCAGGCTTATCACCAGCATGACCAGAACGGCCTGTATGATTCTTCTTATAATGAATGCAAACATAAATTTTTTTCGTTTTGTTATTGATTTATGCAACCGGGAATCTGAATTGACACTCAGGTTCCCGGTTAGCAAATAGTATCGACGGAAAACTGACAGGTTTTCCGTCGAGCACTCAAACCGTTTTTAAACTATTATTCGATTACAAGATCTCCAATGTATGGAAAATTCATAGAATTAAGAATCGGTTTAATTTTAACATTTTCCTTGGCACCATAGGCATGATTCTGCCAGTGGTAAGGTACAAATGCTGCATCATCATAAAGAATCTGTTCAATTTCCTGTAGCATTTTGCCTCTCTTGTCAAGATCAATCTCAGACTGGGCAGCAATGGTCAGCTCATCAACTTTTTTGTTGCAATAGCCACTGTTGTATTGTCCAAATCCGGTTTCTTTATCATAACACATCACAAGGAACTCAGAAAAATTGCCTGAATCCTCTGTATCTGAATGCCAGCCGATCATCATCATATCAGCAGCTCTGGCATCAAACTGATCCCAGTATTGAGCCTTTGGCATGGTTTTAAGGTTAACCTTTATTCCTATTTTTGCCAGCATCT
>JAOZRF010000528.1 GCA_029940245.1 Desulfobacula sp. | reverse complement strand
TAATGGATGAAATTTTTGGAAATATTTTAAATTTAAAAAACTCGGGCAGGGCAGTGTTGATGGTGGAACAAAATGCCAGACAGGCTCTGGAAATAGCCGACAAAGGATTTGTCCTGGTTTCCGGGTGTAATGAATACACGGGCACGGGCAAAGAACTTCTGACAAACCCTGAAGTCCGCAGATCTTTTTTGGGAGGATAAATACCTGAGTTGACTGATATTCTCAATGCCATTGTTTTACTTTTGAATTTTGTATTTATGCCTGGCCTGGCATATGGATCACAACTGGCCCTGGGTGCCCTGGCCGTTACCCTGGTTTATGCGATTTTAAGATTTGCTAATTTTGCCCAGGGTGATACCATGGCCTTCAGTACTGGGGTCACTATTTTAATCACATGGCTGCTGCAAAAGCTGGGCATCACTCTGGGGGTTATGCCAACGGCTCTTTTGGCCCTGCCTTTTGCAATCATTGCCTGTCTTATCTATGTGCTGCTTGTTGATAAATTTGTATACGATTACTATAGGCAGCAAAACAGCAAACCCATTACAATAGTTATGGCATCCGTGGGCGTTATGTTTGTCACCGGTGGTCTTGTCAGATTCATCCTGGGGCCGGAACATCATGTCTTTGCCGATGGCGCACGATTTATTATAACGGCCGGAGAATTCAAATCCAAGACAGGTCTTTCAGAGGGTCTTGCCATTAAAACCTCACAGTTTTTAACCATAACCATTGCTTTTCTACTGGTTGGTTTTGTGTTTTATTTTTTACAAAAAACAAAGACGGGCAAAGCAATGCGTGCATACTCTGACAATAAGGATCTGGCCCTGCTGTCTGGAATTGACACTGATAAAATTGTCCGGGTGACCTGGGTATTGGTGGCGGTTTTGACAAGCATTGCAGGGGTTTTGTATGGTCTTGATAAAGGCTTTATGGCAAACTCATACCATCAAATGTTATTGCCCATTTTCGCAGCCGTTATTGTTGGGGGTATTGGTTCACCAATGGGTGCCATTGTCGGTGGTTTTGTGATCTCTTTTTCAGAGCTGATATTAACCTATGCATACAAGAAATTTTTAATTTATCTGCTGCCGGAAATATTGCAGCCGGACAGTCTGGTACAATTTCTTGGAACGGAATATAAATTTGCTATTTCTTTTGTGATCCTTGTTATTGTACTGTTATTGAGACCAACGGGAATTTTTAAAGGTAAGGTGATATGAGCCGATACAATATAAGGGTGGCGACAAGTTTCGGCACAATGTTTTTTTTGTTTCTCATGGTTGGTCTGGGTCAATCCTGGTCTTTGTCTTTAAGTATTTTAAACCTGTGCTTAATTTCAGCGATTATGGCATTGGGAGTCAATATTCAATGGGGATATGCCGGATTGTTTAATGTCGGCATAATGGGATTTACAGCCTTAGGAGGCCTCAGCGCCGTACTGATTTCAAAGGAAAGCATTAAAGAAGCAGTTAAAGCCGGTGGTATGAAAATGCTGATGGTTATATTAATTTTTTCTTTGACCATTGCTCTGAGTATTTATATTTATAAAAAATTTAAAAACAAAGGACTGGTCATTGCAATCCTGTTGGTTGGTTATTTTATAACAAGACATTTTTATTTAAATGCCACCCAGACCATTGAAGCCATAAATCCGGCTTTCAGCGGTTATCTCGGGGGGCTTGAATTGCCAGTACTGCTGTCATGGATAGCGGGTGGTTTTCTTGCAGCCGGTGCTGCCTGGCTGATTGGTAAGATTTCTCTGGGATTGCGCACAGACTATCTGGCAATTGCAACCCTGGGAATTTCGGAAATCATTATCGCCATTATCAAGAATGAAGACTGGCTGAGTCGGGGCGTAAAAAATGTGACGGCCATTCCACGACCTGTGCCCTATGAAATTGATTTGCAGCAGGCGGTCTGGTTTAAAGATATGGTTACAAAGTTATATGCCGGCAGATTAGATCAGATACCGATTGCTGAACAGGCCGCAGCTTTAAGTTCCCATATTAGTGACGCGTCAATT
>JAOZRF010000128.1 GCA_029940245.1 Desulfobacula sp. | reverse complement strand
GCTGAAACGCTATCTGGTAAAAATGCCAGCGCTGGCATTTTTACCATTCACCATTAATCTGTTTTTTCTTTGACTCTGATTTTACCGGATATGTTTTATTGATATCAAGACCAAAATTAATCATTTCATAAATGCATATGCCGTCAACCATTAGAGCGCCATCAGCCATAATGGAATAGTCATTGTTTTCACAAAAGATTTCTTTTATGTGGGCATGGAGTTCAATCTTTTTGTTTGATGGGATGATCTGTCCCCTGTAGATCCATTCATGTTTCTGGCCGGGGGACATTTGGGGTTCATAAGTGTCCATGGGAATATCAAATTTTTCAACCAGAAAGAACCGGATCATTTGAATAAAGGATTCTATTCCAAGAGATCCGGGACACACAGGGTCCTGATAAAAATGGGCATTAAAAAACCATTCTTTTGGATCAATAGTTTTGGTGGCCTTTACATACCCTTTTTCATATATGCCGCCATCAAGGCTTAACACCTCAATATCATCAATCATCCGCAAGGCTTTTGACGGCATTCCCGTATTTTGATCATAATTTTGATCATCCGGTGTCAAGGGAGCCTCATCCTTGAATTGAAAGCTTTTTGAGGCCTTGTGATTTTTTTTGGGCAATACATATTTATCAAACCGGCCATCCCTGATACCGATCTGATTTAAAAGTGCCTGTCCCGTGAAAAAACCAAAATGAGTGATTCCTTTATAAACGCTGTCACCATTTTTTAATATATGATAATCAAAATTCTGAATAATCATATTACCGGCTTTGGAAACATCTGTGATTCGGCTTTTGATGGTGAGGGTTTCGCTATTATTGGACAGGGGCTCAATCAGTTCTGCCTTACCCCCCAGGTTTCTAAAATACAGCCTGTCATCACTTTCAAGGGCAGAGCCGGCATAGGCTGCAAGCCAGCCGCAAGGCTGGAGAGCAATTTCCAGCAAAATGCAAAAGGGCAGGGTCTGGGTTCTGTTGGCCTTAAAATACCAGGCATCTTTTTGAACTTGATATTGTGTTTCAATCCACCCTCCGGGTTTCATTTCCCATTGAGGGTGATCTGCTTTAACTACTTTATCCATGAAAAAATAGGGGGGTCGGGGAAGTCTTGCAATCTCACGTTCGTGATCAAATAAACTATATTTTTCTCCAAATGCCTGGGAAGGGTTTCCCTGGGCAAAGGCAAGAATGGACTTTTTTGAAAAAAGCGGTTTGTTTTTAAATTTTGTCTTTAAGGATGGATCCGTAATGGCTTCAAATCCAGTGATGCTTGCAACAACAATATCTTCTTCATTCAAAAAGGTAAAATACCCTGATATTTTATTTTTTCTTTCTTCATTCACTGTAAACAGAATTCGAACCTTTCCTTTCAGCGTTTTAAAGGATGAATACAGCCTTAAATTGGCTATAAAACTTGGCAGACAACCCTGTCCAGTTCTTTGCCGGGACCAGAGAATGGCTGCCTGGAATGCTGCATCCAGCATCATGGGTTCAATATTCCATTTTGAATGAAAAGGTTTTTTAAACCATTGGGAAGGAGAGGGGGAAAGGCAGGTCATCACCTCAATGCCGTTTTCTGAATATCCATTAATGGATTGTATTCCCTGCAACGCCTTTCCATGGAAAAGAATATCAGAATATGCCTGTTGTATGGTTTTTGGAAAGGGTTTTAATTCAATGAAAGCCGCGGAAGACAGCACTGGTGGTTTTGGCAGCCTGTCTTTTAATATAATGGTACAATTTGAATGTATATTTGAATGGATAAAAGATGGATCTTGAGAAACGCCTGAAGTAATGGTGCTCCGGGTTATAAAGTTGTTTTTATCTGGTTTGCATTTTCCTAAGTTGACATGGATATCCAGTTCCTTTCCTTCAGGTTTTATGCCCTTTAAAAGGCGAAAATTATCCATTCCGGCAAATACAAGGCCTGGATTGTTTTTCTCTGCTGCATGGGCAGAAAATTCCATTAACAGGGCAAAGGGAACAACGGGTTCTCCGGCTATTTTGTGATCAGCTAAAACAGGGGTTGACAAAAGGCCCAGAGATATAGTCATTGCAGTTGAAAGACAGGGCTCCTTTGAGTTTTTTGTTGTTAAACCCTTTGCCCCGATGATGACTTCAGGGTCATCTGCCTCAATGTTTCCCATTTCCCTTAATAATTGTTCTGCACCCTCTTTTAAAGGAATAAGGTTGATCCCTTTTTTTAAAAATTCTTTTTTTAAAGCAACATCCACCATCCCGCCTTCCCAGGGTCCCCAGTTGATGGACAGAAATTTGCAGCCTGAATTTTCCCGGGCAAGTTTTTGTGCGGTTTTATTTAAAATTTCATTTGCCATTGAATAGTCACACTGTCCCTGGTTTCCAAGCCGGGCAGCAATTGAGGAAAATAAAACAAAATATTTGAGCTTATCTGGTTTTGATGCACAAATCAGTGCTTCAAGCCCTTTCACTTTTGTCTCCAGAACATGGCAAAACTGGTCAATATGTTTATCAATGATCAGTTTGTCTTCAAGGACCCCTGCACCATGGATGACAGCAGTTATATGGTTGAACTGTCTTCGTACGGCTTTAAAAATATCATGGACTTCCTGTGAATTTTTAATATCTGCTGAAAAATATTTCACCTTTGAGCCATATTCTGTCATTAATCGAATATTTTTTTTGATTTCCCGGTTGGACATGATTTCTTGATATATTTTTTGTATGTCAGCGGGTCTGGGTGACTGCTCGGAAAATTCATGGGTCAATATGGCTTTTTTCAGTATGCCGGGATCTTGAATATCTTTTGCCCATTCAGGCTCAGAAGATGGAGCCTTTGACCTTCCGATCAGAATCATAACAGGCGAATATTGTCTGGCAATTTCCAGGGCACAAGCTGCAGTCACACCCTTGGCACCGCCTGAAATGACAACCACATCACCGGCAGCAAGGTCAATTTTTGTATTGTTTAACGCCTGGTCCATGAGAGTTGGGATATTGCAGCTATCCCCATCCAGACCCATTTCAACGGCACCATGGGTCATCATCAAAGACACTGCAGCTTCGGCATTTTTCCTGCATTTTTCAAGGGAATCAGGCATGTCCAAAGCCCTGCATAAAATATTTTTCCATTCAAGCCCGGCTGTTTTTGCAAGCCCTGAAAGCCCGCTGTAAATTGGATCATAATTAGAAGCATTTCCAGTAGAAGCCTTCCCAATAGAAGTTTTCCCGGTAAATCCAAATCTGCCGCCTGAAAAGGAGATGGTTGATAAAAAGGCACCTTTTTGATTGGCAGAATCCATGAGAAAACCAGCATTCTTTTTGACCAGGGCAAACGCGGATTTTAAAAAATTTAAGGCAGTATCCGGGCTGTTTTTTTGAAATGCATCGGGCAGAATGACGATCCCTGCTGCATCCGGCAACTGGGGGATATTTCCTTTGCTGATATCAATCAGGTTAGCTGTTATTCCTGATTTTTCAAATTTTGTTTTAAAAAGGGCAGCTATTTTTGAACTGTCTTTTGTAATATAGACTTTTTTTTGAGCCGGCAGTTCAATTTTTGACCCATTATAGAACCGGATCTGATTGGTGGGATACTCTTTTATACTAACAACCTGGCGGGTCAGTTTTTTATCCGGGCCGGCAGCGTTGTTTTTTTGTTCAGGCCTGGTTTCAAGATTGGTTTCAGGCGCGGATGTTTTTTTTTTAAATTCAGATTCAATTTTTGTTTCAGGATCTTTTTTTGTCAGGTAAACAACGATTTCTTCAATGGTTTTCAAGGTTCCAATGTCATCGGAAGAAATGGCCTCAACATGGTCCAGTTCCTGCTCTAATTTTGAGAGAATTTCCACCCGTTTAATTGAATCAATGCCAAGGTCGGATTCCAGATTCATGGAAGGCTCCAGCATTTCAACGGGAAATCCCGTTAATTCACTGATGGTGTTTATAAGAACACTTGAAACATGCCGGCTTATGCTTTGGCTTATGGTTATGCTTTCTTTGCCCTGTTCCCTGGCCATGGTTTTTGTGCCCGGGTTCATCTTGCCGGCAGGTTTAATGGGATAGGTTTCCATGGACGGGGTTTTGTTGAAACCCGGCTCAAGAACAGGGGCTTCAATAAAAGGGGATTTTGAATCCTGTATGGAATCGCAAATGTCTTTCAGCGTTCTTACAGAGCCCATATTTTCACTGGTTAATCCCTGGCAGGAAGGGAATTCTTTTTCAAGTTCTGAAATGATTTCCACTTTTTTGATTGAATCAATGCCAAGGTCGGACTCAATGTCCATATCTGATTCCAGCATTTCAACGGGAAAGCCTGTCAACCGGCTTATGATTTCAAATAAAACAGGTTCGATGTTTGTATCAGACTTATGATTTTCTGGTTCAGGTGCGATAACTGTCGGCACAGCAGGTACGACAGGTTCAGGCGCTACAGGTTCCGCTGCGGCAGCAGTGGAAATGGCATCTTCCCGCGTAACCGAGGAATTAAATGCAAGATTCCGGGTTTGTTCCATCATGCCGGCCAGAGTCTTGCCGGCCTGGGCCTGGGTTTCAAGAAATTTTTCATGGGTTTGGGCAGTTTGTGTCTGAAGCTGCTGCATGGCTTCAAGTCCTTTTTGAACCATAAGCATGGCCTGCAATGCCGGTGAACTAAGATTGCCGGCAATATGGTCTGCCGGAGCTGACTTGTTTATTGTATGAGATGTCATATCAGATCCTTTTAAAACGGGCCTGTTTTTATCAAGGTTTTTTTTGTGCATTGGTGCTGTTTTTTGAATTGGTGGTGTTATTGATTTTTCAATACGGCAATTGTTTTTTGGTTTAGGGTTGGCACCTGAAACTTGCACCCTCATTTTTTTGGGCACTGGTTTTTTTGCAGGATCTTCCCACTTTGCAAGGTCAACGGCAAATCCCTTTGAGGCAATCATGCACAGGGCATGGGCAAGATCTTCAATACCTGATTTTTTTCCTGCAGAAGGGTCAAGACTTATGGCAGTAACTGGAGCGTCTTTTAATATTGATTTTATCAGACTCGTTAAAACGGCTTTGGGACCGACTTCGATAAAAAGGGACAAATTGTTTTCAAACATGGTTTCAATATTATCAACAAAATTGACCGGGTTTGCCAGTTGATTTCCCAGCATCTCTTTAATGTCTGAATTTTTTTGACCATACAGTTTGCCCGTGGTATTTGAAAGGACATCAATGGATGTCGGGGAAATAATTTTTAAGGACACCTCTTTATTAAACGGAATTGCCGCATTGTTCACAAGCTTGCTGTGAAATGCTGCGGCAACAGCAAGCTTAACAGCCCTGAATTTTTTTTGTTTACAGATTTTTTTTGCCCGAAGGATTTCCCGGGTCGAGCCGGATAAAACACCCTGGGTGTGGCTGTTTTTGTTGGCAAGGACCAAATCAAGGTTCTCTGCCTGAATCATCAAGGCTTCAATATCTTCCAAAGGCGCTTGAACAGCTAACATGCTGCCTGTATCGCCATCTTTTGAGCCTTCCCGGGCCATAAATCTGCCCCGGGCTAAGGAAAGCCTGATAAAGGATTCTTCA
The DNA here is from genome assembly GCA_029940245.1 of Desulfobacula sp. Lineage (GTDB taxonomy): Bacteria > Desulfobacterota > Desulfobacteria > Desulfobacterales > Desulfobacteraceae > Desulfobacula. The sequence continues at coordinate 1,951 of JAOZRF010000128.1, read as the reverse complement.
TCCATCCACCCGGCTGAATAAAGGGCTGATAATTCTCCAAAACTGTGCCCACAGGTTATTTCCGGTGTGATGCCGAATTTTTTTAACACCTTGATCATGGCAAGGGATACAGCGCCAATGGCTGGCTGGGCAATGTCAGTGCTGCGAAGATTTTCTTCGGACGCGGCCATTGACTGCAAATGTGAGGGTAAAGGAAAGATATAATCCTGCAAGGGTCTGAACTCTTTTGATTTGTTTTCCTGAAAAAAAATATCAGCAGATCGTTCCAATGCTGCTAATGCTTCCGGAAATACAGAAACAAGATCTTTTCCCATGCCGGTATACTGGCTTCCCTGGCCGGGAAACATGAACCCTAGTTTGCCTTTTTTCCGGCCCTGGGAAAAATAGATATTGGGGGGCGATTTTTCCCCTTTAATGCAATCAAGCGCCCTGACAAGATTTTTTTGAATATCATCCTCTTTTTTGACAACCATGAGCAGTCTTAAGTCATGACGGGCTGAGAAATTCTGTCTTGATTTGTCCGCGTGCCAGGCAATGGCCTGGTAAAGTTCCTGGGCATCCTTTGTTTTATTTAAAATTGTTTTGACCGTATTAATCTGATCTGAAAGCATGTTTTTGCCGTCAGCTGAAAAAGCAATTATTTGTATGGCACCATCCCAGGAAACATGGGATTTTAAAGGATTGTATTCTTCCAGGACAATATGAAAATTACTGCCGCCAAAACCAAATGCGCTGACCCCGGATCTTCTGTGGGGACAGGAGGGGGTTGATACCCATGGTTTGGATTGCGAATTTAAATAAAAGGAAGAATTATTCAAATCCAGTTCAGGATCAGGTTCCAGGGCTTTTAACGTCGGAGGAATGACTTTATTGTAAAGGGATAGAACCGATTTTATCATGCCTGCGGCCCCTGCCGCAGCTTTGGTATGGCCGATCATTGATTTGACAGACCCAATGGCGATTTTATTTTTGACGGATACGTCGTCAAAACATTTTTTCAGGGCTGAAAACTCCACTTTATCTCCCACCCGTGTTCCTGTTCCATGGGCTTCAATAAGTCCAATAGTACAAGGAGGAATACCCGCCTCCCTGTAGGCTTCGTTTAATGCTTTGATCTGTCCTTTTGACTCAGGTGCATAAATGGCGGAAGTCCTGCCGTCGCTTGAAGTGCCGATGCCTTTAATGACGGCATAAATTCTGTCATTATCTTTTTGCGCATCGCAAAGACGTTTTAATACAAGCATGCCGATACCCTCACCCAGGACTGTTCCATCGGCATCCTTTGAAAAGGGTCTTGCATCACTTGTGTGTGACAGAACCCCGGTTTTTGAAAAGCAGATGTGCATGAAAATATCATTCAAGGTGTCCACGCCCCCGGTAATGGACATGTCGCATTTACCGGAACCAAGTTCCATTACTGCCGTATGAATGGCCGCAAGAGAGCTTGCACAGGCAGCATCAGTCACCGTGTTTGTCCCGCAAAGGTTTAAGCGGTTGGCGATTCTGCCGGCAACAACATTGCCAAGAAGGCCGGGAAATGAGTTTTCCTGCCATTGGACATAATCGCCCTGTATTCTTTGAATGATTTCTTCTTTTTTTTCCCCATGGATTCCAGAGTCTTCCAGCGCCTTTTTCCAGATAGGGTGTCCAAGCCTGGCCCCTAAAGGAATCACAAGCTCCTGGGTTCCGGTAACCCCTAAAATCACATTGACCTTTTTGTTTTTAAGATCAGGATGGTGAATCGGATATCCTGCATCTTCCAGGGCCATTCGGGCGACTTCAAGCCCTAAAAGCTGGGACGTGTCCGTTGCTTCAATATTATTGGGAGGAATGCCGTAAAAAGAAGGGTCAAACGCGATAGCCGGCAGAAAACCACCCTTTTTGCAATAGGTATGATCTGGTTTGGAGGAATCTTGATCAAAATAATCTTTTATTTTCCAGTGGGTGTCAT
>JAOZRF010000127.1 GCA_029940245.1 Desulfobacula sp. | reverse complement strand
ATCAATAGGTTACAACTTCAAAAATGGGGAAAATCAGCATTCTGTAACAGCCTGTTTGGCTGGTTTTGCAATTTTAATTTTTTGGATAGTTGGATGAAAAAAACCGATTTCACCACAGAAAATGTATTTCATGTCATGGCCCTGGAAGAGCAAATTATTAATTTCGCAAAAATTTGCATTATTAATAATTTGAGCAACTCTATCCTATCTCATTCATGAGAATATCGTGCGCTTCCTTGCTTTCAATCCACAGGTATCCCATTATGATTGACGGTGACGAATGATTATAACGCTTGCAAAGAATCTCAAACCCAACGATACGTTAACCGCTCAAAGCAAGCCATTTTTTAAAAAAGATATCCTGGATTATAAATTTACCGGTTTTTACTAAAATTTTTTTTTCGGATAAACTTTTCAAGCAGCTCCATAAGATTTTTTAAGATCATATTTTCATCCGCAGCCATGAAAGAGGGTGCAATGACAGGTGAATTTGTCACTGGATCAAAACCTACCTGAAAAAAAAGCTTGTTAACTCTTTTTTTTAAATCCGGGAAAAAGGCACCAGGCAAGTCCTGCTGCCTGAAGGCCTAAAATTGTCAAAAATCCGGCCTGATATCCTGATGGATGATAATTGCCGGCAGAAGATACTTCCCAGAGGTTAATGATCGCGCCTACAAGCCATTGCAGAATAAAAGCCGCGACAAAGACCAGAAGATTAATGCTGGTTGTCACTCTGCCGGACAAGGTTCTTGGAAAACTAGAGGACAAAACTGCATAGGAGAGAATTCCTGATGTTCCAAAAAAACTAAACAATATCCATAAAAAAATGGGGGCAATGGGAATCTGGAACGCGATAAAAATCTGGATGCCAATAAAAATACTCATCCCGGTTACAGCAGTATAAAAAATGCTGATACCCCTTTGAGCCAGATTTTCAGCAATATACCCAAGACAGACAAATCCGGATGTCATAGCAACCGCGGCCCAGAATAATACAATGCCAATCTCTGATCGCGGCATCCCTGCAATATCTCTTAACCAGGGACCGGCCCAAAGCCCTTGCAACGCAAGAAAACTTGCCTGGGTCATGGCGGTTAAAGGCGCAATACGCCAGAAATTTCGAGATTTAAAAACCTGTTTTATGCCTTTAATCTGTAAAGAAAAACTATCCTGGTTTTTTTGGGATCTTTTTTCAGGCACAATCAAAAAAACGCCAAGGGCACTAAAAAATGAGAGAATTGCCAATAAAAGAAACAAGCCTCGCCAGTCTGTTATATTCATAAGCCATTCAACGGGTGTGGTTGCGGACAGTGCCCCAAGGCCGCCGGCAGCCATTTGAAATCCATTGATCCGTGGCCATAATTTTTCAGGGAACCAGAGGACATAAGATTTAAACGCTGCCATAAGACAGGCAGAAACCCCGAAACCAATAAATGCCCGTCCAATGATGACACCGGTCAGGGTTTGGGATTTTGCAAAAATAAACGCACCAATGCCTGCAAAGATCAGAAGAAATGATTCCACAATTCTGGGACCAAACTTATCCAGCAAAATACCAAGGGGTAATTGAGAGGAAGCAAATGCAATAAAATAGGTGGCGGTCAAAAGCCCCAGTTGTGAAGGATTAATATTTAAATCCGCAACAAGATCCGGGGCAATGACTGCGTTGACCACCCGAAACAAATAGGATAAAAAATATCCAAAGGCAAAAGGCAGAAAAACTCTGAAAACAGGTGGCTGCTTAATATTCGGCATATTCTTATTTACGCCTAAAATATTTTTTCAATGGTTTCGAGTGCTATCTGATAAAGTTTTTCATTAAACCTAAGCTTTAAGGCATAATTCAACATTTCTTTGTTAATCGCGTTTTCATTTTTTGCCATCAGCCCAAGGGAAGCCAGAGCCCAGTCCTGTTTTTTAATTTTTAATTCTTTAAAATCAATTTCAGTAACATCTGCTTTAGTTTCAGGAATGTCAACACTCTTTTCTTTTAAAACAAAGGTGCCTGGTTTAAGATTTGCAAAAATTTTCTTTCGCCGCTGGACGCCCTCATCACTAAGGGCTAACACAACAGAAGGAGATTCAATGCCGGGATAACCTATTTTTTCAGGAGAAATTAGAATTTCACTGACAGACTGGCCCCTGAGAACCGTAATGTTATAGTCATTTTTCATTGATACATTCATGCCTGCACAAAGACCTGCATAACAGACAATTTCACCGGCTGTTACAATGCGCATGCCGGCACTGCCCAGGATAACCACTTCCTGGTGTTGATAATCCTTGAATTCGATTTGCTTTTCAATGGTTATGGCCCCGGGAAAGACATTCCTCTCTTTTGCCAGAGCCCTGTAACGTTCACCATATTCAGGTCTTTGATTTTTTTCTATGGCACCCGGCATCTCAGGCAGGTCCTCGATGATCTGATCAATGCCCTTTGGGGTGAGATTATTTTTTTTCGTATAACGGCCCGTGCACATACCCAGGGTCTCAATTAAAGAAAACCCTTTATGCTGAATTGCTTTGATAATTTTTCCAGGCAAGTTTTGATCAAGGCCTGAACATCTGTCAATATAGGTTGCTCCTGCGCTTTTGGCAATGGCGCAGATATCAATGGGAATTTCAGCCTGATTAAGAAATCCCGATCCAACGATTGCATCTGCCGGCGTGGTGGCAGAATATTGTCCGCCCGTCATGCCAAAATTAAAATTATTAAGAATAATCAGGGTAAGATCAAGATTTTTCCTGCAGGCAGCCAGTACATGCGCACCGCCGATGCCAAGTCCCCCATCTCCCATCGTGACAACCACATTCAGGTCAGGATTGGCAAGTTTAAGACCCGAGGCATAGGTAAGCGCCCGACCGTGAATGCCATGGAGGGCATGAACATTAAAAAAAGTATCAAACAACCCTGAACAGCCGATATCTGTTACAATAACAATTTTATCTGCATCAAGGCCCAGATTGACAAATGCTTTATCAAGGCCCGTGGTAATTTTTTCATGGCTACATCCCGGACAATACACAAGGGGCCTGTTTTTATTTAAAAAGCTATTCATTTTCAATGACCTCCATGATTTTGCCTGGTGTGATTAACACACCATTCATCTGTCCATAAAATTCCACTTGTTTATCACAAAGGATTTGTCTGATTTCATTTACATACTGGCCCAGGTTCATTTCAACAACCACAATGCGTTTAAACAATTTTGCTTTTTTTCGCAACAGTTCTTCAGGTACTGGCCACAGGGTTTTAAGCGTCAGTGTGGATACAGGATTGCCTTTTTTTTCAAGTTTTTGGACGGCTTCTTCAACGGAACGGGAAGTCACCCCATAACTGATGATCAAGGTATCGGAATTCTCTTTGATATCTTCTTCAAAAAGCGTAATTCGATTCCGGGCACTATGAATTTTTTGTCTGAGTCTTTCCTGGTTTTGCGCAATGACTTCAGGAGCAATGGTGATATAGCCGTCAGGCCCATGGGTTGATGATGTTTGCCTGACAATGGTTTTTCCTCCAATGGGAAGAAATGGCGGAGCTTTCTTTGCCTCAGCCTCAAAGGGAAGATATGAATTACCTGAAAAAATTTTGCGTTCAACAATAGGGGGAAGCACGACAGAATCAAGATCAAAGCTTTCACTGGTCATTCCGATTTCTTTGTTGGAGGCAATAAAAACAGGACACCTGAATTCTTCAGCATAATTAAAGGCATGAACTGCCAGGACGTAACAATCAAGTGCATCTTTAGGCGCAAGCACAATAACGGGTACACCGCTTGTACTGCCCCATCTTAAGAATTGAATATCACTGTCTGCACCTCTGGTTGCTGAACCTGTTGAAGGACCAAGTCTTTGTACATCTGCGATCACCAATGGAATTTCACTGCCAATGGCAAATGAAATCTGCTCGCTGTAAAGGCTGATGCCAGGTCCGGATGTTGCGGTCAATGCTTTTTTGCCGGCCATGGATGCACCGATGCAATATCCCATGGATGCGATTTCATCTTCTCCCTGGATACAGATACCTCCTGTAGGGGGCAGCATTTTCAACATGCTGTTAAAAATTGTTGTTGCCGGTGTGATGGGATAGCCTGCAAAAAAATTGCATCCGGCAGCAACAGCTCCCCTGGCAAGGGCTTCATTTCCTTCCATAAATGACAAAGCCATTTTTTTCTCCTTGAATATATTAAACTCTCAAAACAATAAATCTGATCAGATATTTGATCAGATTTATAATTTTTTAACGCTTTGCAACGGGGATGTCAAGGATAAATTGATTGATATTCAGATAGATAGAAAAATGTTTTAATTTGAATACAAACTGTTTTTTCAATTGATTTTACAATATCATTGGTATATTTGTTCCGCTTATGGATAAAAAAAGAAAAAAGAAAAAAAAGTCTACGGATGATTTTACCCAGGAAGCCTTTATGGGTATTCGCCGGATGTTTTTTTTAAATGAAATTATTCCGGGACAGAAAATATCTTATGGGGATTTGTCTAAACGGCTTAAAATGAGTACAACGCCGGTTATACAGGCATTAAAAAGGCTTGAATATCAGGGGCTTGTCCGGCATGAAACCAATCGTGGCTATTATACTGAAAATATCAGTTTAAAAGAGATCACTGAGATATATGAATTCAGGGAATTAATCGAAACCTCACTTTTACCAAGAACCATATCCGGAATTGATAAAAAAAGTCTAAAAACATTAAAAAATGCTCTGGACAGCCATCTTAAGGCTGTTCGGGATATTTATTTAAAAGAACGTCTTTTAAAGGATATGGAATTTCACCTTGCCCTTGCAAAACTTTCAGGCTGCACAATACAAATTAATACCTTAAAATCACTTTTTGATCTTTTGTACCTTAAATACAGGGCCAATATCCTTTTTGTGACACCCATGGACACAGTGGATTCAGAGCACATAAAATTATATGAATATATTGCTGATTCCAATCTTGATGGCGCGACCAGGATTTTAAAACAACATATCTCAAACGTAAAAAAACACGCAGTCATCAGTATTACGAGGATGGATAAAGAAAAAAATATTAAAACAATATAGCGGACTTATAGAAGAAAATTATTTTTCTATGGCATAAAATATTTCATTGGATTCAAAATTCCGGGCACTTTCCATATAAGTTTCAGACATCCCTTGTATTGATTTTTCCATTTCTTCCCTGTTTTGATATGTTTTTTTAATCTTTGCCGGCAAACCAGTTACCAGTGAATAAGGGGGTATAATGGTGTTTTCCAGGATGACCGCTCCTGCTGCGACCACAGATCCCCTGCCCACAATTGCATGGTTCATAACAATTGCGCCCATCCCTATCAGGCAATAATCTTCAATGGTGCATCCGTGAATAACGCACCTGTGACCTATGGTAATGCCGTCTCCAATGGCCAGCGGGATATTTTCATCGGCATGACAGACACACAAATCCTGAATATTTGTCCTTTCACCAATACTGATTCTATCCATATCACCGCGGATCACTACCTGAAACCAGACAGAAGATTTTTTACCGATATGAACATCTCCAATAATTTGAGCTGTCGGAGCGATGTAAACACTTGAATGAATTTCAGGCTGCGTATTTTTATATAAATAAAGCGTCATTATTTCCTAACAAAGTTTAAAGTATTTTGGTCGGCCGGATATGACTATTCGACAAAATGCTTTGGATATTGATAATATTTATTATTAAACCGAAAGCCCAGATATCGGTTACCTCTTTTAATTTTCATGATGCGTTGCAAAATCATGTCAAGGCTTATGCCTGAATCTTGATCATTCTTATACCGGGCAATTAAAGTCTGTATTTCAAGTATTTCTCTTAATATGGATAAATTTAATTCATCTGTCTTAACGGGTGATGTTTCATTGAATCCAAATTGAAACAGCGAATCCGGCAGTACTGCAGCCCAGGCAACCCCGTCCCGTTCCATTAATTTATTAATGGCTGTTTTGCATCCAAGCAGGATAATGGAATTTACGTTTTTTGTGGTCTTAGAACTGTTGAACAAATTTTTCAGGACGTCAACCGTGAGCCCGTTAAAAAATTCCCCGCCGATCACGGCATTCATGCTGCCATAATCCGATCCATGATGCCCTGAAATAAATACCCGGTCAAAATCAAATGAATCATTGTTTAAAACCGCTTTTAATTCAGGCAGAAAATCATTTAAACTGTAATCCTTATCCGGGTCCCCCGTTTTGTGCCATCGAATAACCTTGCCAAGATTAAAAATCTGCCTGAAAAATTCGCTGCCGGGCTTCAAAATATTCTTTTCCTTGATCCCATTCATTATGGCCGTTAATTCCTGAATTCTATGCCGTTTCTCCATGGGAAATGTCGCATAAGAAGGGACAATCACCAGCCTGAATTCAGACCCCTTATTCGTTGTTTTCTCCTTATCCATTCGGTTTTTAACCACCTGGACTTCAGGAATTGCATTATTAATATCCAGAAAAAGGACATCCCCGGCAAATGCATGCTGCCAGAACAAAACCAAAAAAAGAATAAAAACAGATACTTTCATAAATAACACATCCTGCCAGACAAAAAATCTTTTTTTAATGCGCATCATACACCCTTGTATCCAGCTCCTCAATAAATATAAATAACTCAACTTTCGGCCTTAAGTCCCTGTAAACGGGGTCAGAGTAATCGATTTAAATCCCTTCGTCAAGAAATCAAAAGCGCCGCCCGGCAAATAAACTACCAGACGGCCCTATTTTTTTTAAACCTGTTCAGACCGGTTATGTTATAACACAATACCAATCTTGAAAATCAGTGTCATATAAGTCCCCAATAACCGCAATAAGCAAAACCTGATTCCATGATCTCTCCTAATAGCCTTGACTTTCTATATTTAAAACTTCGAAATACCATTGACTTTCTGTATCAAGGACTTTTGCAGCGACTATGCCAGATACCCGTGGAATTGGAATTACAGCAGGAAAATCTTTTGGCAATGTATCGTGGAAAGCTTGCAGAACAATTTATTGCCCAGGAACTTATAGCGTGGCATGATTCAAATCTGTTTTATTGGTCACGGGATGCCCGGGGCAGTAATGCTGAAGTGGATTATCTCATTGTTTGCAAAGGAAAAATTTACCCGATAGAAATTAAATCCGGTGCAGGAGGCAGTTTAAAAAGTCTTCATCTCATGCTTGAAAACTATTCAAACTGCCCTGAAGGGCTTGTCTTTTACCATGGTATATATAAGAATTTATCCGATCAAAAGCTTGTATTTTTACCTTTATATGCAATTGCCGGTATTGGTAAGGAATAAAAGTCGACGGATTAAACGGGGTCTGACTTCATCCTTTTCACTCACGACCTAAATTCAAGGGGGAGCCGCCACCTAATAGTAAAGGTGTGGAGAGTGACTTATTTTAATAAACAAAAAGGGCCTCAGCAAAACGCTGAGACCCTTGTAATTTATTTGGTAGCGGGGGAAGGATTTGAACCAACGACCTTCGGGTTATGAGCCC
>JAOZRF010000126.1 GCA_029940245.1 Desulfobacula sp. | reverse complement strand
TCACCACTTCCAAGATAAGCTTCAATAACTGTTTTATTATTCTTAATCTCTTCAGGCAAGCCTTCGGCAATCATTTTTCCATAGTCAAGTACTGTAACGATATCAGAAATATTCATTACAACCCGCATTTGATGCTCAATAAGGATAATTGTGATACCAAGTTCATCACGCATATTCTCAATAAAATCCATCATATCCTGAGTTTCTCTCGGGTTCATTCCGGCGGTCGGCTCGTCAAGCAGCAACAGTTTTGGCTGGGAAGCCAGTGCCCTTGCCATTTCAAGCTTTCTTTGCTCTCCATAGGGAAAATTCTTTGCAAGGATATCTCCTTTTCCCTCCATCTTTACATATTTAAGAAGATCTAATGCAACTTCTTTTGCTTTTGCTTCCTCTCTTATTGTACTTTTAAGACCCAGTATAGGACCCAGAAAACCTGATTTAAGATGAACATGATACCCGATCATAACATTTTCCAATGCTGTTAAATTCGGGAAAAGCCGGATATTCTGATATGTTCTTGCGATCCCTTTGTAAACAATCTTGTCAGGAGAAAGGCCGACAATGGAATTTTCTTCAAATGCCACCTCGCCCTCTTCAGGGCGGTAGAATCCTGTAAGACAATTGAAAAATGTTGTTTTCCCGGCTCCGTTAGGACCAATAATGCTGTGAATCGTTTTTTCTTTCACTTCAATATTCAGTGCGTCCAGAGCCACCAGCCCGCCAAACCGTTTTGTCATTTCCTGTATACTTAATAAACTCATAAGACCACCTCCGGGCTACTCAGCTGTTTGGGTTTGGGTTTCATCATCGCCGTGAAGCTCAATTTTATGCCTTGCTTCCGGCCAGAGACCTTCCGGTCGAAGAAGCATCATTGCCACCAGGGCTGCACCATAAACCAACATGCGATATTCGGCAAATTCCCTTAAAAGCTCAGGCAGACCCATCAAAACGGCTGCGCCGACAACAACACCTGGCAGACTTCCAATACCACCGATAATAATAAGGCATACAACATTTATCGAGATGAAAAGATTGAAGCTGTGTGGATAAACAGAGCCGATCTTGCTTGCAAAAATGGCCCCGCTTAAAGCTGAAAACCCGGCTCCTGTGGCAAAGGCAAGCAATTTGGTTGCAACAAGATTGATCCCCATTGCCTGAGCCACATCTTCATCCTCACGCATGGCCATCCAGGCTCTTCCGAGTCTGGAATTTTTAAGCCGAATAGAAATAAATACCACCAGCATACAACCTGCTAAAATCAGGAAATAAATATGCTGGGGTTTGACCATTTGAAATCCAAAAAAATTCGGATTGGGAATGGCCCCGATACCCTGTGCACCGCCCAGCCAGGGTTTCAAAAAGTCAGAAAGAACCAGAATACGGATAATTTCACCAAACCCCAGGGTGGCAATGGCCAGATAATCCCCCCGCATCTTAAGAACCGGTATACCCAGCAGCATACCGGCAGTGATGCCCATAATAACTGCTATGGGAAGCGCCTGCCAGAAATTGAACCCAAATGAAAAAATTTCCGGTGATGTGAGGATTGCCACGACATAAGATCCGATTGCAAAAAAAGCAACATATCCGAGATCCAGAAGGCCTGCATAACCGACTACAATATTCAATCCAAGGCCAAGCAGAACGTAAAGCCCCACAATGGTGAGAACTTCACTTAAAAATAATCCCAGGAACTGCGGCAGAACGATTAAAAAAACAGCCAGTACTAAAAAACCGAATGTTTTAACCTTTTTTTGCGTTCCTTTAGGCAAATCCGTATATGTGCCTTTAATCGCATTCTGGTTTGCCTTCCATAAAAGAGAGATGATACAAAAAATTACGGCAGCCAGTACTACACCAATTATTGTCAGTCCGTTCTGCGTATAGAATAACTTTCCCAGGTAATTTGTAATCCCAAAATTCCAGGACTTTATTAAGGGCATTATAAGTTCCTGTAACAATCCTAAAATAAAAATAGTTGCAAGTGCTTTTATAATTAATTTTCTGGGAAAGGTATCTAAAAGTATAAGAACTCCTGCAAATATCCCGCAAATAAGTCCCACCGCCAGAATTAAAAAAATGCCCCCTGCACCGGCGATCCCTGCGGTTAAAGCTTTGTACAGCGCCGGGGACGCGGCGATAAGCATATCCCTCATGTTAAATGAACGACCGATAACAACGAGTAATGCAAGAAACCCACTGGTCACAAAACCAGAAATGACTGCATTGACAAATTTAATTGATTTTTCACTAATCGGTGTTTTGTCAGCCGCAATATATGCCACTAATGTACAGATTATCAATGCCATGGCTATACCCATCGGTAAAATACCAGAAATGATATCTCGTTTACCAAATGATTCAATCATACCGACAAGGGCAATAATAAGAACACTGACCCCGCCAATGGCTCCTATTTTAACACCATGATTCCATAAAGATTGAGCTTTTGTCATACCCTCACCCTAATATAGTTTATTAATTTCAGGCCTTCTTTGCCGATAAACGTTCACCCAGAATACCTGTAGGTCTGAAAATCAGAACCATTACCAACATGGAAAAAGCAATTGCATCTTTTAACTGGTACGGCGCGATTATCCCGAGACCATCAAGGAACAAGGCCGGAGCCACGGATTCAATCAAACCCAAAAAGACACCCCCAATCATAGCACCCGGAATATTTCCAATTCCACCAAGGACTGCCGCGGTAAAGGCTTTTATTCCCGGGATAAACCCCATAAAGAAATGTACCTGCTTGAACATAAGCGCGTATAGAACACCAGCCGCACCCGCTGCCATACCACCGATGACAAATGTAGTCGAAATCATCGCATCAACATTGATTCCCATTAATGCAGCAGCTTCTTTATCTTCAGATACAGCTCTAATGGCCTTCCCGACCCTTGTCATCATAATAAAATTATACAGTACCAGCATTAGCAAGACAGAAGCAATAATTACGATCACTTGAATTTTTAAAACCCTTACACCGAAGATCATCCAGAACCCTTCAAGAATCTCGATATCCGGATACGCGTTGATGCCGGATCCGTATAATCCTCTGAAAAAGTATTGTAGAAAAAAAGATGCCCCGATGGCTGTAATCAATGGAATTAATCTGGGGGCATTCCTTAACGGGCGATAAGCAACCTTTTCAAGAAAATATGCAATCATTGTGGAAACAAACATGGCAACGCCAAAAATCACAATTATCCCGAGAATAGGATGGGTATCTAAAAAATCACTCCGCCATAATGCCATTGCAACAAAGTAACCGGTAAACGGACCACTCATAAAGACTTCACCATGGGCAAAGTTAATCATCTTTAAAACACCGTATACCATTGTATACCCGGTCGCTATCAGTGCGTAAATGCTACCTTGAGCCAGTCCAAAAATACAAAAGTCTATCCAGTGACTTCTGGTGTAAAGACCGGCCCTGATTGTGGAGACTGATCCCCATAAGCATAATAACAGCAGTGTGCCACCAATCATCCACATAACAATGTCAGTGACCGTCACCCTATCTTTCCATTTTTGAAACATTCTTCCTCCATACCACGATAAAAAAATAGCTTGTATCAGAGCAGGGCAAATAGTTAAACCATTTTAAACCCCTAAAATATATTTTCATCTATTTTTTATCTCAAAAAAGGGAACAACACCCGATAGTGCCATACTATCGGGTGTTGCATGTATTTATTAATTAATTAATTAATATTTTTTCCAGAAAGGTTTAGGTGACATTTTGCCGGCCTTTATATCGGCCATACTTGTCTTGTAGATCGCAATTTTAGGATTGGCACAGTCACCATTTGCATTGCAGGTAAGATCGCCGGTAAGACCTTTTTGACCCTTGGTTTCATGCATTGCTTTGTTCAAAGCCATTCTGTCTATTGTAAGCGTATCACCGTCCACAACGGCAACTTTATCAATCGCATTAAGAATCAGTATGACTGCATCGTATGTATGGGCATGGAAAGGCGCTTCCGGATCCATACCATATTTTGCTTTATGTTTTGCAAGGAACTTTGTATAGCTGTCACCAAGCGCTGAAAAATCAGGACTTGAATGATACATACCTTTAGCAGCTTTACCCGCGGCTTTTAAAAAGTCAGGAGAAAAAGAACCATCAGCACTCATTAGTGCAATATTTTCCAGTCCGGAAACTTCTTTACACTGACGGGTCACATGGCCTGATTCAGCTATGAACATGGGGTAGTATAAAAACTCTGGGCTGCCGCTTGCAATTTTAGTCAGAACCGGTCTCATATCTGTATCGCCGGGAGAAATAGCTTCCTGGGACGTAATTGTTCCGCCAAGCTTCCTGAAGGTATCAGAAAATACACGCTGAAGTGATTCAGCATAAACGCTGCCGTCATGAATGGTGGCAGCTTTTTTGACACCTAGCTGGGAATAAGCAAATTCTGCAGCAATAGCGCCCTGGATGTTGTCATTATGGCAGGTTCTCAGGTAACCATCAAAATCCGGTCCGGCGGCAGGGTCGGTTAGTAAAGGAGCTGTATTTGATGGAGAAACATTTGGGATACCCATTTTCCAAAGAATCGGCACGCCCGCTTTGGCAGCGCTGGAACAACTTGAACCAATTGCTGCAATAACCGTCGGGTCTGATGCAATTTTTGATGCAGCTGCCTGGCCGCCTTCAGGGCCGCACATTGAATCCTGACCATCAAGTTTAATTGGATGGCCTTTCAGTTTTCCGCCAAAATCTTCAATCGCAATCTCAGCACCACGTAAGGAGTCCATTCCAAGAGATGTGTTGGGTCCGGATGTTACAAACCAATAGGCCAAATGAACCGGCTCGCCCTTTTCCAGTTTGACAACATTACCCGCAACTGCGGGAACAGCCATAATACTCAACAAAAAACAAATAGCAATAAAAAGTCTGATTAGATTCTTCATACTTCACTCCCCTTTAACTAAAATAAATATTTATGTTAAAAATTTGGATTAAGTACAGATATATTTATTTTATCTGTCTATTCAACCCACCTTGTACGGCTTAGCTTTATTAAACAATTACATTACTTATGACATTGTTTATATTCAGGAGATAATAATTTGTCAAGCAATAGTATTCGGTTAAATAAAAAACCATGCACTGATTATCTAAGTTTAAAGGTTTAAGGTTAACTTAAAACCTAAATCCTAAATCTCTTAAAACTTTGATAACCTTTTCTTGACAATAACTATCTTCCTATTTTAAATTGAGCGAACAAAATCTCGATAAAGAAGGTTAACCATTTATAACCCACAATTCAGCCTCGGGTTAAAAGGATAATAAATCAATGGGCTACAAATTTGAATCCAGCAAAGAGTTTTCAAAACAAATGGACAGTACAGATATTTTAAGTGAGTTCAGGAATAAATTTTATCTGCCGAAAAATACAATTTATATGGATGGAAATTCCCTGGGTCTTCAACCCAAAGGGGCAGAAAAAAGTGTTAGCAGGGTAATAAAAGAATGGAAAGAATATGCCATTAAAGGATGGATGTCCGGAGACAAACCCTGGTTCTATCTTCCTGAAGAAATCGGGAAAAAATGCGCCGGAATCGTTGGTGCAGATGAAAATGAAGTTATCCTGACCGGTTCAACCACTGTAAACATCCATTCCATGATAAGTACCTTCTATACCCCCCAGGGCAAACGCACAAAAATCCTGGCAGATGAATTAAATTTTCCATCTGATATTTATGCCCTGAAAGGACAGATTTTGATAAAAGGACTTGATCCTGAAAAAGAACTCATCTTAATAAAAAGTGAAAACGGGCGTTACCTTGATGAACATAAAATAGTTGAATCCATGACAGATGAGGTGGCACTAATATTTCTGCCATCCGTTCTTTTCAGAAGCGGTCAGTTGCTTGACATGCAATATCTTATTCAGGAAGCGCATAAGAAAGGAATTATAATCGGATTTGACTGTTGTCATTCCGCTGGTGTTATTCCACATCGATTTGATGAGTGGAACCTTGATTTTGCCGTCTTTTGCAGTTACAAATACATGAATGGCGGGCCTGGAAGCACGGCTTTTCTGTATATCAATAAAACTCACTTTGATAAAAAACCATTGCTATCCGGATGGTATGGTTGCGAGAAAACCAAACAATTTGATATGAATATTGAATTCGAACATGCCCGAAATGCCGGCGGATGGCAGATTTCAACTCAGGGGCTGTTAAGTGCTGCCCCTGTTGAAACTGCGCTTGATATAATCCTTGACGCTGGAATGGATAAGATCAGAGAAAAATCAAAAAAAATTACATCCTATCTTGTATATCTTATTGATGTTTATCTGTCAAAAGCACCTTATCACTTTAAAATAGGGACACCCCTTGATCCGGAAAAAAGAAGCGGACATATTGCAATTGAACATGAAACAGAAGCAGTAAGAATCGGCAAAGCATTGTTAGACAATGGAATTATTCCTGACTTCAGACCTCCGAATATTATCAGGATTGCACCGGTGCCTCTTTATAATACTTATCTGGAGACCTGGAAAGTTGTTCAGACGTTGAAAAAGATAATTGATACAAAAGCCTATGAAAATTATTCAAAAGAAAGGGGAACAGTTTCTTAAAGAGACGTCATGGTTCATGTTTTCACATCAGCCATGCATTGACGTCAGCTGTTTTTAAATTAACAATTCATACAATAAAATAACACCACATGCAGTAAAACCAGTATTATAAATTAACCTGGATTGTTTATATTTTGCAATATAGTCTTCCGACAGGCCGGCTTCTTTCATTTTTTTGATAATCCTGGCAGAAGTTATAAAGAGAAATGTTATAAAAAAAAGAATCAACAAAACAAAAGCAGCCGTTGAAATAGCCGGCTGCAAGAATTTTATGATTAAATAACCTGCAAATACGATAATTATTGGAATTTGACTGAATCTGCTAAATCCGGCAGATTGTTGAGCCAGATTATTTTTTTCTTCATCTGAAAGTAAAAGTAAAGCGTCCTTTGAAATTGACCGACTGTAAACAAGACATATAATCAAAAAAATAAAGGCAGTGCTGATTAAATTTGACATTCCCGCTTATTACTCCTGAATGTTCTATCCTTCAAAGGGTTTAATATTATCAATTGTATTTTCTGATTATAATTTCTTTTTAAGATTTATAAACTCGCTTCTCTCAAACCCGAGTTTTTTAAAAAAGGAAAGGACATCTGTGGAATCCCAGAGAACAGATGAATATATATCTTTAATCCCTTTTTTTTTGTAATTGTCACAAATTTTTCTGGCAAGTTTCAATCCAATTCCCTGTCCCATATAATCCGGTTGAATACCAATTGCCATAATCCAGGCACTTTTCTTAATCCCAAATCCGGCATATAGGGTTGTGCTGATCATATATCCCACCACGGCTCCGTTAATTTCTGCCACCAGGCTTGACTTGCCTGAACCTTCGGATATCTGCTGCTCAATAATTTTTATAAAATTTACGCCTGCATCATCTTCAGAGATGGCCTTTCGTATATTTTGAATTGGCCCTGCATCATTAAGAGTGATTTCTCTTATGTTGACTGTGTCTTCCACAAGATCCTCCATTGTTATTCTACTTTTATGATCTTCAC
>JAOZRF010000125.1 GCA_029940245.1 Desulfobacula sp. | reverse complement strand
AAAGAAATTCACAGCAGATCATCATACCATTACAAATATATATAGCCTTTCCTAAATACCAGTTAACTTGAAAAAACGCAAGAATAATTATATTCTTCCCTGTTTTCACTTAATTGAATGATCGCCAGAAGGTTGTTCTTTTCATCAATCACCCGGATAAGTTGATTCTCTTTTTCCGGAACAGATTTAAATTCATTTTTCAAAAGTTTCCGGCCAAATTTGATTTTCCGGGCAATGGATCTGTCTGCAACCATCGGGGGCATAAATTCAAGACAATCTGATAAGGGAACCATTCTTTTTTCAATCGCTTTTTGATCCAGTTTTTCAAGAGCATCCAATTCAATGGCATTGTCCAGTAAAAATTGACTGGACTGTGTTCTGCATAATTTTGATAAATGGGCACCGCATCCAAGTTTTCTGCCTATATCAAAGCCAAGACTTCTGATATAGGTCCCTGATGAACAAAAGACGTCTATATCAATATTCGGCACCTCAATATGATTTATGATGATTTCAAAAATCTCAATCTGCCTGGGCGGTTTTTGTATTATCTTCCCCTGGCGTGCCAGTTTATACAGTGGCCGGCCTTCATGTTTCAGCGCGGAAAAAGCCGGCGGAACCTGCTCCTGTTTACCGATAAAGGATTTTACAATCTCCTGGATATCCTGGTTTTTAAGACCATCCATGACCTTTTGGGGAGCTGTAAAAACCGTTTTCCCTGTCAGATCATAGGTGTCTGTTTCAACCCCCAGACAGATCCGGGCAAGATACCGCTTATGGCCGCCAAGAAAAAATCCGGATATTCTGGTTCCCTGGTTAATTGCACAAAGCAGCAATCCTGTGGCAAAAGGGTCCAGGGTCCCGGTATGCCCGACTTTTTTCGCAGCCAAAGCCTTTTTGACAATAGCCACAATACGGGCTGAAGAGATGCCGCAGGGTTTATTAATCGCTATAATACCACTTTTCATTTAATTTTTTTACGATAGTTGTTCGTCTGATGTTCCCGAAGAAGCGGATTTAATGAGTGCATCCATTTTGGCTGCCTTGTCAAAAGACTCATCATGAACAAAATTCAGATCCGGCATATATTTCAATCCTAATTTCGGTGCAATACTTTTCTTGATAAATCCCTTGGAATTCTTAAAGCCATTCATGGCGGCGGAAATTCGCTTCTTATCACCAAAAACAGCAATATACACATAGGCAACACGAAGATCAGAAGTCATTTTAACACCGCTCACAGTTGCCATCTCAATTCTCGGGTCCTGCATTTTTTGACTTAAAAGCTGGGTAATGGCAAATTGAATTTTGCCACTGATTCTGTCGGCTCTTGTATAGGGTTTCATTTTTTAATTAATCAGCCTTGTATTTTCTTTCTTCAACTTCATAACACTCAATAGTATCGCCCACCTTGATATCATTGTATTTTTGAAGCCCGATGCCGCACTCAAATCCCTGTTCAACCTCTTTGGCATCATCCTTAAACCTTCGGAGTGATGATAATGCTGTATCACACTTAATAACACCATCTCTTAAGAGTCTTACTTTTTTGCCTCGAACAACTTTGCCTTCCGCAACATGGCAACCTGCAATGGTTCCCATCTTGGGCACTACAAAGGTATCTCTGACATCTGCCCGTCCAATTATAATTTCATGAAATGTGGACGGCATCATACCATCCAGTGCAGCTTTAATATCATTGATAACATTATAAATAATATCATAAAACCGCATATCAACATTTTCATCCCTGGCAAATTTTCTAATCTGAGGTGTCGGTCGGACATTAAACCCTATGATAATGGAATCAGAGACTGCCGCAAGTGCTACATCCGAGTCATTTATGGTACCAACTCCGGAATGAACAATTTTAACCTCTACTTCTTCCTTGGCCAGATCTTTTAACGAATCATTCAAGGCTTCAATTGAGCCCTGGACATCTGCTTTAACAATAAGTCTGAGTTCCTTGACTTCAGCAGAGCCAAGATTTTCAAACATTTTTTCAAGGTTAACACGGCTTTTCTTGGCCAGCTCTTTTGCCCTTTGTTTCTGCATCCTGTGGCCTGCAATCTGTTTGGCATCCTTATCCGAAGCAACAGCCATAAACTCATCCCCGGCATCGGGCACACCATTCAGGCCGACGATTTCAGCAGGAGAACTAGGGCCGGCCACTTCAATTCTAGCTCCTGAACCATCAACCATTGCCCGAAGCCTGCCCGAATAATGCCCGCAGACAATAGGATCACCTTCTCTTAAGGTTCCCTGTTTTACAAGTATGGTTGCCACCGCGCCACGGCCGACATCTAAACGTGATTCTATAACATAGCCTGAAGCTTTTCTGTCCGGATTCGCTTTGAGTTCCAGAACCTCAGACTGCAGCAGAATCATTTCAAGAAGATCATCAATGCCTTCTCCTGTCTTTGCAGATACTTTAACAAATATGACCTTCCCGCCCCACTCTTCTGAAAGCAGATCAAACTCTGATAGCTCTCTCATAATTTTGTCAGGATCAGCACCGGGTTTATCCGTTTTATTTACAGCAACCACAACGGGTACACCTGCTGCTTTTGAATGATTGATTGCTTCTATGGTCTGGGGCATCACCCCGTCATCGGCAGCAACAACAAGAATAACAATATCTGTAACCTGAGCACCCCTGGATCTCATTGCTGTAAAAGCAGCATGCCCCGGTGTATCAAGAAATGTGATCCGTCCCCCATTAGGTGTTTGAACATTATAAGCACCAATATGCTGGGTAATTCCACCGGCTTCACCACTGGTAATTTTAGACTTCCTGATGACGTCCAGAAGTGATGTTTTTCCATGATCGACATGCCCCATAATCGTTACAACAGGTGCTCTTCCAATCATTTTATCTTCATCATCATCCCCAGTGTCAATAGTGAGGAGGGTTTCTTCCTCAAAAGATGCTCTTTCCACCTCAAAGTCGAATTCTGTCGCAACCAGTACTGCAGTATCAAAATCTATGGTCTGATTCACCGTTGCCATAACGCCTAAGGCCATCAATTTGACAATCATCTCATTTGCTTTGATACCCATCCTTTTTGCAAGCTCGGCAAGTTCAATGGCATCATCAACCTTAATACGCCTTTTAATGGCTTTGGGTGTTGTAATCCGGGTCTTCTGAAAATTCCCCTTTTTACCCCTTGTTTCTTTTTTACCTCGTTTTTTCTTGCCCCGGGGACTAGCATACAATTCATCCCCTTCAACCACAGATTTTTTCTTACGGTGTTTTCTTTTCACTGCAGCAGGCTTGTCCTCACCAAAAACGATTTTTCTTTTTTCTTTTTTCTTTTTTAGGGTATCAATTTCACCTGCCACGGGAATATCCACTAAAGGCGCATCTTTTCCAGAAATAGCAGGAGGCTTTGATAACACGGGGGCTTTCTTTTTAAAGGGTTTTTTATTTACAATGTCCTTGTTGATATCTTTTTTCACCCCACCCCGTTTATTGTCTTCGCCCACCGTGGATTTCCTTAAATTTTTAAGCACTAAAGGATCTGCAATTTTAACAATTTTTGCAGGAGTGGATTTTTTCTTTTTCTTTTTCTTTTTTTCCTTTTTCTCTATATCTTCAACAACTGCCTCAATTTCCGGCTCAGCAATCTGTTTTTCTTCTTTTTCCACAACTAGTTCTTCAGTCATAGTCTCAGACTCTTCTTCTTTAACAGGTATAATTTCCGTCTTGCCGGCTTCGGGATCAACTTTTATCTTTTCTGTCTCAATTGGTTCAGGCAGATCAATTTTGACCGGCTTAATGATTTTGGCAGGCTTACCCTTTTTAGCTTTTAATTTCTTTTTTTTGGGAGCAGGCTCTATTTTTTCGGGAGTCTTTTCAATATCATGGTCTTTGGATTCTTCTGCAAGGCCTTGTTCAATATCTGATGGCGTTTTTTGTGCTTCTTCCCGGGCAACAGGCGCTTTGTTTTCAGGGGCAGCGATCTGTTCTGATTTTTCTTCCACCAAAGTTATGATTTCTTCCTCAACTTCCGGTTCAATAATCTCTTCAGAGTCATGCCTGCGTCTTCGGATAACGGATGGTTTTACCCTGACCTCTTTCTTGCTTTTCGCTTTTCCAAAAAGGCTTCTTTTAATTGCGTTAAGATCGCTATTTTCCAGAGAACTCATATGGCTTTTAACTTCAATCTTTAACTCTTTCATTTTATTAAGAAGTGCTCTGTTCGTCATGTTCAGATCTTTAGCCAATTCATATACTCTGATCTTCGCCATTTATTGCCCCCAAGTAAATCTCTTTTTATATTCTTTTTTCGCCTGCTGTCTGTTGTCTATATGACCTGATAGTTAAGCGTCTTCCTCTTTTTGAACCTCTTCCTCTTCCAGTTCCTGAACCTCTTCTGAAGCCTTTTCTTCTTCCCGTTCTCGCTCCTGCTCTTTTTCCTGTAATTCCTTTTTCAGAATAACTTTTGCTTCTTCAATCATTTCTTTAGCCTGGATTTCATCTAATTCAATTATTGAAATGATATCTTCAACTTCTGCTTCAGATATATCTAAAACAGAAGCATACCCGCTTTTAAAAAGAACTTCTGCCATGGACAGTCCCACCCCGGAAAGTTTCATAAGGCTGTCATATCCTTCTTTTAAATCCCGGCTGTATTCCGCTTCACTGGTCACTTCCAAATGCCATCCTGTTATTTCACAGGCAAGAGAAACATTTTGACCGCCCTTGCCAATGGCAATGGAAAGATATTCATCGTTCACAATGACTTCCATGGATCGATTGTCTTCATCAATAATAACCCGGGCAATCTGCGCCGGAGACAAAGCATTACAGACAAATCTGGCTATATCCGGGTTCCATTGAACAATATCAATTTTTTCACCACGAAGTTCCTGAACAATATTCTGAACCCTGTTTCCCTTCATACCCACACAGGCACCAACGGGATCAACATCCGAATCCATCGAAGATACGGCAACCTTAGCCCTTAACCCTGGGACTCTTGCAGCCCCTCGCAGGGTTACAATGCCTTCAGCAACTTCCGGAACCTCTGTTTTAAACAATTCAACTAAAAATTCAGGGTGGGTTCTGGATAAAAGAATCTGGGCGCCTTTTGATTCCTCCAGGACATCTAAAACATAGGCTCTGATTCTGTCACCGCGCTTGTAATTCTCCCTGGGCATCTGGTCTCTGGGCCTTAAAACAGCCTCTGCCTGTCCCAGGTTGACGACAATACTGCCCCGGTCAAAACGTTGAACAATACCATTAATAATTTTACCTTTTTTCTGGATAAAATTTTCATAGATTGCATTTCTTTCCGCTTCCCGCATTTTCTGAATAATGACCTGTTTGGCTGACTGGGCAGCAATTCGTCCAAATTCTTCTGTATCAATCCTGATCCCCAAGCTGTCACCAATCTCACATTCAGGGTCATACTCATACCCGTCTTCAAGGGTCAGTTCGCTGTCAGAATATTCAACTTCTTCTACCACCTCTTTAAAATGAAATACCTCAACCTCACCTGTTTTGCTATCATAATGGACTTCAATATCAGCCCTTGGGCCGATTTTTTTTCTAGCAGCTGAAATAATGGCTTCTTTCAAAGTGTTAATGAGAACTTCCGGTTCAATACCTTTTTCTCGGCTTACCTGGTCAATAACCCTTTTAATATCTGTGATAAACATTACTAAGCTTTCTCCATATTACTGACCTGCAAGTATTGCTTTGCTGATTGCACTGTCTTTTATCTCAACCTTTTTCCCATCAACAGCAATTACAACAGAATCATCATTAATTATATCAAGAATTCCGGTAAACCTTTTTTTGTTCTCAATCAATTCATTGGTCTCAATTTTTACCCTCTCTCCCTTAAAACGATAAAAATCTTTTTTTGTATTCAACGGACGGTTGGGCCCGGGAGAAGAAACTTCCAGCCTGTAGCTGCCGATATTTTCTATATGAACATCAATTAAATCTCCTAGCTGACGGCTCACATAAGCACAATCATCTAAGGTAATACCACCCGGTTTATCCAGAAAAATACGGACTGTTTTTTCTCTATCACTGGTCGCATATTCCAAATGAACCAGCTCAAGATCCTCAGCCTGGCACAATGGTTGCGCCACTTCTTTGATTTTTTCTATCAAAATGCTGCTATTTTTGTTATGTCTCAACCCCATATATCGTCTTAATACTCACTTTTCTATATGTCCTCAAATACAAAAACGGGCAGATGCCCGTTCCTAGTCCAACATTCACAAAATCTTCACCAAATAAAATCAGTGGAACAAATCTGCCATCCTTTCTTTTAAAGATGGAGCGGGCAACGAGACTCGAACTCGCGACATCAAGCTTGGGAAGCTTGCACTCTACCAGCTGAGTTATGCCCGCATTAACGGTATAACATACCAACACCAATTGGGTTTGTCAATAATACTTTTAACCGGGCATTGATATTAAAATTAACTGCCCTATCTGTTTTCATGCAAATCCGGCAGGTCTGCATGGAAAAAGTCAACAATGGACTGTGAAATATTTACATGCAGTTTTTTAATATTTTTTTCTTTCAGGGTTTTACTTGCTGATCTATAAACAACCCTGAAGGACAAAGACTTTTTATCGGCAGGCAAAGGCTGACCTTCAAACGCATCAAAAAGAAAAGTCCTTTCAATCAGAGATTGCTTTTCAGCAATGAGTTCAAGCTGTTCCAGGATTGCCCCGACGGTTATGGATCTGTCCACAATAATGGTAATATCCCTTGAAATTGAAGGAAATCTTGGCAAGAGCTGTGCTGTGACAGAACACGGGAGCATGTCCTGTAAAGCCTTAAGGCTGAAATCAAAAATAAATGCATCCTGTTTTAAACCATAATTTTTCAAAGCCTTTTCATCGATTTTTCCAAGGGTACCCAACAAGATATCATTGGATTTAACAACAGCGGCATATCCTTGTTTATAATATGGACAAGATTCATCCTCTATCTTTTCAAAAACTAAATTCTTGATCATAAGCGCTTCAAGAAACCCTTCAATAAATCCTTTCAAATCAAAAAAATCAACCTTATTTTTTTTTGAATACCAGGACTGATCAGACCTGTTGCCTGTAATCAGGCCCGCAACCATTTCTTTTTCATCAGGCAAAGACCCCTTTTGTGTGGCAAAAAACACCTTGCCGATTTCAAACACCTTTAATGTATCTGACTGCTGGGAAATGTTTTTTTTCATTGTTTCAAGGAGCCCTGGGATCAAAGAACTTCTTAAAACCGACATCTGATCTGAAATCGGGTTTAAAATCGTTTCAAAATTCCGCCTTGTGTCTGTATCCGACAGATTTAACCGGTCACATGAATTTTCATTAATAAAATTATAGTTGATGATTTCAAAAAAAGAAAATCCTGTCATTATATGCCGAATTTTTTCCCTTAGAATGATCTTTTGATCCAAAGGCCTGCCTTTTGCCGGTACCAAAGGATAACTTGTCTTAATATTGTTATATCCCCAAAGTCTGGCCACTTCTTCAGAGAGGTCTTCCGGTCTTGCAACATCCACTCTGAAAAATGGTACGCCGACTTTCAGATGAGCATCACCTTTTTTCTGAACATCAAATTCCACTGACCTTAAAATATCACCAACGGCTTCACAGCTTAAATCAGTTCCCAACCTGTTGTTCAGAGCATTGATATTTAAATCAATT
>JAOZRF010000527.1 GCA_029940245.1 Desulfobacula sp. | reverse complement strand
CCCTGGCATTGCAGTCAAAAATGCTTCATGTACTTCAAAGCGGTGAATTTTCTCCCCTTGGATCTGACCGGGAGTTTAAAACAGATGTGTGGGTTATTGCGGCAACCAACCATAATCTTGAAGAAAGCATGAAAAATAAAATGTTTAGAGAAGATCTATTTTATCGCCTGAACATTATTAAAATTGATATCCCGCCTTTAAGGGAAAGAAAAGACGACATTCCTTTTCTTATTGACTATTATATCAACCTCTATAAATCAGAATATCCGGATAACCAGGGAACCCGGCCAGATTCAGAAACGCTTGCAAAACTATGCAATTACCCCTGGCCTGGAAATGTCCGGCAGCTTCAAAATTGCATTAAAAAGCAGATGATTGTAAATTCATGGCAAAAAATTTTTGAAGATCTTCCCAAAGAACATCCTGAAATAGCTTCTCATATTCTAAATAAAAACCAGCAAAACAGGAGATCATCTGATACAAAGCATGATTTTTCAAATGATCGTACAAGTATTATTTCAGAATTTGTTGATTTCTCCACAAGTTCAGATAAGTTATTTGAAGATATTTCCTTAAAAAAAATAAAAAAACTGGCTTCAGACAAGGTTGAAAAAGAAGTCATTTACTTTGTCCTGGAAAAAGTTGGCTGGAACAGATCCAAAGCTTCAAAAATACTTAAAATAAGTTATAAAACCCTGCTTTACAAGATGAACGAATTTAAGGTTCATCCATCTTTATAATATTAAATAACTCAACCTCAAGGCTTTTTATTCCTTTTGCAATGGGACACCCCATTTTTTCATATATTTCCACACAGAGGTCCGGCTTTTTTGAATTCGCCGTCCCACCTCTGCCTTATTCCAGCTACACTCTTCAAGCAAATCTAAAAGGATCTCTTTTGTTAACTTAACAGCTTTCCCTGGTTCAAAAGCACGGGTATTCTCCAAATCAAAAGCCGGATAATCAATGCCTGAAAATCCATTGGGTTCCCGGATTTCCACAGGCAGATCCTTGAGTGTAATCCAATCTGAATTACAGACAACAAAAGCATGTTCAATGGCATTTTCCAGTTCCCGGATATTTCCAGGCCAGGTATGTTCCATCAATCGTTTCATTCCTTCTGTATCAATGCTTTGTATGGATTTGTGCTCCTTTTTATTTCCTTTTTTAATAAAATGAGAGACCAGTATGGGGATATCTTCCCGGCGGTTTCTTAAGGGGGGAACATTAATCGGAAAAACCTTTAACCGATAAAAAAGATCTTCACGAAATTTTCCCTGCTGAGTGAGTGCATAAAGATTTTTATGGGTTGCGGCGATAATTCTGATATCAATTTTTCTTCGTTTTGAATCCCCTACCCTTTCAATTTCTCTTTCCTGAAGAACTCTAAGCAATTTTACCTGCATATATGGAGTCAATTCCCCAATTTCATCAAGAAAAACAGTTCCCCCATCAGCTTCTTCAAATCTGCCTTTACGATCTCTATGGGCCCCGGTAAAGGCTCCTTTTACATGACCAAAGAGTTCACTTTCAAGCAAGGTCTCAGAAAGAGCAGAACAATTTACAGTAATAAGCGGACTTGAAACGTCCTCATTATTATAATGAATAGCCCCGGCAACCAATTCTTTTCCCGTTCCGCTTTCACCTTGAATCAGAACTGTGGCCTGACTGTTTGCAGCTGCCCTGATGGCATCAAACACATTCTGCATCACAGCACTTTTTCCAATAATATTTCCTAACCGGTAAACTTTTTTAAGCTTTTTTTGAGCTTCTTCAGCAGTTTTCTTGATTTTTTTTAATTCAGTCAGATCTGTAACTGTTTCAACAATTCCTAGAATCTGACCATTAGCATCCCGGGCAAGTCTTGCATTTTTTATGACAGCCACATCGTGTCCATTCTTGTGCCTGATAAAACATTCTTTGGCTTCTGTTTTTCCATGCTTGATCACACCGCATTTTTTAATATCAGCAGGGCATTGTTTATCAAAACACCGACTGCATTCAATCAGACGGCAGGTATTGCCCAAAGCCTCCTGTTCAGAATAACCACTGATTTTTTCCATTGACTTATTCCAGGT
>JAOZRF010000124.1 GCA_029940245.1 Desulfobacula sp. | reverse complement strand
CCACGGGTGCGACCATCAATACCCAGAACAAGACTCTTTGTCTTCCCAGCCAGTCGCTGAAGGTTCCAGCGCTTAGCACACCGGCCACACCAAATATCTCGTACAAGGCAAGGGCAGCACCGCCATACCAGAGGCTTCCCGTCTGTCTTTCCACAAAAATCGTGAGAAAAATCCCCATGGAGGCATGCATAAAGGATCGTGCCATCAGGATGCCGGACAAAGGGATCAACACATGTTTTATTTCAAGAAAAGATGCCTTTAATGACCTGTTTCGTTTAATGGAAGTTTCTTGTTCCACTTTTTCAAGGGTAAAATAAAGCCATACTGAGGTTAAACCGGCAAAAGCCATCACATAATAAAAATGATCTGCCCCCAGAAAAGATACAGCGGCCACAGCAATAATGGGTCCCATGGTTCTGGCAGCTTCTCCGCCCGTCATAAAAAGACTCATACCACGACCTTTTTTATCTCCGGAATATTTTGCAACCAGGACAGGTGAAGGGACATGATATAATGCAACGCTGACGCCTGCAAAAAAGACCAGAACCAGCAATACATAGTAGGAGGAAGCATTCAATATAAAACTCATGGGTATGGCAGTGAGTGTCGGGGCAAGAATAACCAGCCACCGGGCCAGGCCCTTGTTATCAGCAAACAGCCCGATAAACGGGTTGAGCAGTGCCGGGATCTGCATCACAGTGGATAAAAGCCCTGTCTGGCTTAAGGTCAAAGACAATTTTTCAATTATTAAGGGCAGTAATGGTGCCAGAAAACTTGTATACATATCATGGATAAAATGAGAGAATGCAACAGTTGCTACCCTGCCGGTCTGGAATTTTTGAGGTTTCATTCCGGCATAAATATCAAATTTATTTAAAAAAGTAAAAAGATTTATAAAGGAGGGGGCTTGTGGATAATTTTTCTTACTGTTTTTATTTTATCTTGACAATGGCTGCAAATTAAACTTTAATTTTTATCGAGGTTCTTATTCTAAAATTTAAATCCAAAATATGGAGGGTATTATGACAACCCCAGCACATTGCCCAGGTTTTGAACAATTTAAAAATTTAAAATCTTTTACCTGTAATTGCCCTAAATGCAATGCACCAAAGGAAATTTTTTCAGATGAATTTGAAAAAACCCATAAATGTGATAAATGCGGAGAAGAAATAGATTTTACTTCATGCACCTATGATGCAGGCTGATAAACCTGACATTATCAACCTATAACATCCTGGTTTTTTAATCTGTGCAGTACTGCCCCTGCTGTGTGTACTTTTGTTACTGCCGGGATCATATTCCAGTTCAACCCGGGATAAAAAAATTTTATAGTTTTTGTGCAAAAAGACCTTACATTTGGGCAATGTCCCTGCCGGATTTCCAGGACTTGACCTGACCCGTTGCATACAAAAAAATCAAAGGAATAGGACATGATCCGGTTTATTAAATATTTTGTAACACTGTTGATCTCCCTCCTCATCTGCCTGAATACTGTAGATGCAGCTAAAACAGAAATAACCATTCTCCATACCAATGATCTTCACTCCCATTTCCTGGGATTTTCGCCCAACAAAGATTATACCCCCCAGACTGTTTCAGACGATGAAACCATTGGTGGATTCGCCAGAATCACCACGATGATTAAAAAGATAAAAAATCAAGCCAATGGCCCCGTCCTGGTACTTGACGGGGGAGACTTTCTCATGGGCTCTTTTTTCCACATGCTGTCCAGGGAAAAGGCCTTTGAACTGGATCTAATGGGGAAAATGGGGTATGATGCCATTACCCTGGGAAACCATGAATTTGATCTAAAGCCCGATGGTCTTGCCCAGATACTGAACACGGCCCAGAAACATGACAGATTGCCTGCCATTCTGCTTTCAAATATGATTTTCAGCCAGGAGAGTCCCAAGGATAACTCCCTTGAGCAGGCCTTTTCCAAAGGATTTATCAAGACCCATATTATCCTGGAAAAAAATGGCATAAAATTCGGAATATTCGGACTCATGGGGATGGATGCGGCTGAAAAGGCCCCATTTTCAAGTCCCGTCACTTTTGCAGATCCCGTTGCAACGGCACAGAAAATGGTAGCAGCCCTTAAAGACAAGGCTGATATCATCATCTGCCTGTCCCACAGTGGTCTGAACAAAAACAGGAAAAAATCCGAAGATGAACTGCTGGCACAAAAGGTGGACGGCATTGATGTGATCATCAGTGGTCATACCCATACAAAAATGGAAGCCCCTATCAGGGTAAACAACACCCTGATTGTTCAGGCCTGGGAATATGGCAAACAGCTCGGCCATATCAGCCTTGCCCTGGAAGATGGAAAGGTGGAAATAACAGACTATAAGGCCATACCCATCAATGACGAAATTAATGGCGATGATGAGATTTCACAAATCATCCAGGAATATGAAAAAATAATTGATAAAGAATTTTTAAATGCCCATGGATTATCCTTTAGAAAAATAGTGGCACATACAGATTTTGACATAGGAATTAAAGCTGAAGAATCTCCTTTGGGAAATTTTCTGGCAGATGCCATACGCGCCGGCATAAAAAAGTATTCACAGGGATTTGATCCTTTTGCAGATGTAGCCATCATCTCAAACGGGGTGATCCGGGACGATATTTTAAAGGGAAAAACCGGTGAAATCCAGGCCTGCGATCTTTTCAGGGCTGTTCCCCTTGGCATCGGCCTGGACGGAAGTCTGGGGTATCCCCTGATTTCTTTTTACATCACAGCCCCGGAGCTAAAAAAAGGGTGTGAAATACTGACCAGCATCTATCCTGCAAAAGGTCCTGATTACTTTCTGCAACTGGCTGGTGCGAAAGTCGCCTATAATCCAAACCGTATCATTTTTGACCGAGTCACGGATATCTGGACCGGGGATGAGGAAAACGGATATAAAATACTGGACGTTTCCAAGGCAAACAAAAAACTGATCCGGGTAACGGCTGATATTTACAATTCCACATTTCTAAAAATCATTGGCGGTTATACCTATAATATTCTGGAAATTATCCCCAAGGATAAAGACGGCAAGCCCATTGAGAAACTCTCATCTGCCGTGATTGATTCCGACAGGACCCGGAAAGGCATACAGGAACTCAAGGAATGGAAAATGCCCTTTGAATTTATAGACAGTTTTCAAGATACGAATAATGATTCCATTCCCGACTTTCCCATAAAGTACAATAAAAAACTTGGCAGGATAATGGCAGAACCGTCCTGGAATCCTTACCACCTTGTCAGAAACGGCACCTGGGTTACCTGGACGGTGGTCGGAGTGCTGACCTTTTGTCTGTGCATTGTCCTGGTACTGGTTTCATATATCCGTAAAAAACTTAAATAGTGGAAGACCGAAAACCTGAAACTGCTGAAAAACTTAGCTTGACAATAAAGCAGAAATTTTATAATTACAATAAAACTTTTGTCTGAAGACAAAAAATAAAATCGTAAAAATATAATATTAAAATAGCGCCACGAAGGCTTAAAAGTTTCCTTGTCAGGAGATTTATACCTTTGTGGCTTTTTTATTTTTGGAGAAAAAAATGATTAAAAAAACTTGTTGGATAGCATTATTAGCCTTTATATTTTTATCTTTTTTCACTGATTTCGCTATTGCTCAACCCCTAAGACAGATAACAGATGCCGGTCTTAGAATAGTGAATATACCCCAAAAAATTGACCGGATAATCTGTTCCGGCCCGGGAAGTTTAAGACTGATTACCTATTTCGATGCCCAGGATCTTGTTGTGGCTGTTGATGATATGGAAACAAAAAAGAGGAAATTTGATGCCCGCCCTTATTTTCTGGCCAATCCACAATTTAAAGAACTTCCTGTTTTCGGGGGATTCAGAGGGTATGATGATCCTGAAAAAATACTGGGATTAAAAAATTTCCCCCAGGTTATTTTTAAAACATACGCCACCATGGGATATGATCCGGTTGAGCTTGAACAAAAAACCGGGATTCCAGTGGTCATTCTTGAATACGGCGATCTTTTCAAAAACAGGAAAAAATTTTTCAATGCACTGAATATCATCGGTCAGGTATTGCAAAAAAAATCCCGGGCTAAAGAACTGATCACCTTTTTCAACGCACATATCACTGAACTTGAAAACCGGACAAAAGAGTTTGCGAATAAAAAGACCTGTTTTATCGGGGGGATTGCATTCAAGGGGCCTCATGGGTTTCAATCCACAGAGCCCTCTTACCCTCCTTTCCAATTTATCAATGCAAAAAATATTGCCTCAACCGGAGATATGACAGGTAAAAGTTTCCATCACAGCAACTTTTCCAAAGAAAAAATATTACAGGCTGACCCTGATATCCTGTTTCTGGATCTATCCACCCTTCAGATGGGAGAAGATCATGGCGGTCTTCATGAACTCAAAAATGACCCGGTTTACAAGGGACTGACTGCTGTAACCACTAATAATGTATACGGCGTACTTCCCTATAACTGGTACACCCAGAATTTTGGCTCCATTCTTGCGGATGCCTGGTATATTGGAAAAATATTATATCCTGACAGGTTTGCCGATACAGACCCTGAAAAAAAAGCTGATGATATCTATGAATTCCTTGTTTCAAAGCCTGTTTTTGATTCAATGAATTCCTTGTTCAAAAACATGGTTTTTAAACCCGTGGATATAAATTAAAGGCTGCAAACAATGCATTTTGAAAATGGTGAGATATCAGAGGAATACTCAAGATATATAAGGGAAAAAACCTTGTTTATTTTCCTGGTTTTTATTGCCCTTATCCTGATGATTATTATCAGCATATCTCTTGGGTCAGTCCATATAGGCTTTATTGAAGTTATTAAAACTCTTTTGAACAATTCCGATTCCAGGCAATTTGAACTGATCATCTGGAACATAAGATTGCCCCAGACCCTGACCGCCGTGGTTGCCGGTGCAGGTCTTGCCGCTTCCGGTGCTGTCATGCAGTCAGTCTTGAGAAATCCTCTGGCATCACCTTTTACCCTTGGCATTGCCCATGCCGCTGCATTTGGTGCTGCCTTTTCCGTCATGATCCTTGGGACGGGTGTAATGGCAAGCTCTTTAAATGATGCCTTAAATATTTCAAACCCCGTGATTACCTTATCATTTGCCTTTTTCTTTTCCATGGTAACTGCCTGCATTATCACCTACATCTCAAAGATCAGGGGATCTTCTCCGGAGATCATGGTGCTGACGGGGATTGCATTAGGCTCACTCTTTATGGCCGGAACCATGCTCCTTCAATTCTTTGCCGATGATGTTCAACTTGCTGCCATGGTGTTCTGGACATTTGGAGATGTTGCCAGGGCAGACTGGAAGGATTTTTACTTCCTTTCCGGGGTAACCTTCTGTCTTTTGGTCTATTTTCTGGCCAACACAAAAAATTACAATGCAATGGACATGGGAGATGAAACAGCTAAAGGACTGGGCGTAAAGGTTGAAATGGTAAGGCTTTCAGCCATGATGGCGGCATCTCTTGCTACATCTGTAATCATCTCTTTTATAGGTATTATCAGTTTTATAGGGCTTGTGGCCCCACATATTGTCCGGCGGGTGATCGGTGATGATCAAAGGTTTCTCATGCCGGCCTCCATTCTTGTGGGTGCTTTGATCCTGCTGTCTGCTGATATTGTGGCAAGGCTGGTCCTTTTACCCCATGTACTTCCTGTTTCTATTTTTACCTCGTTCCTTGGAGCGCCCGTGTTTATTTATCTCATCATCAAAGGATATAGAAAATGATTCTTAAAGTGAATGATCTTGAATTTCAGTATAATAGCCATAAAACCCTGAAAAATGTCGGTTTTTCTATTCAACGGGGTGAAACAACCGTGATTCTCGGGCCCAATGGTGTTGGCAAAACAACCCTGCTTAAATGCCTGAATTCCATCCTTACTCCCCAAAACGGTGATATTTTTGTAAAGGATAAAAACATCAAAGGAATGGATATTAAACAAATTGCAAAGGAAATCTCTTATGTGGCACAAAAAAATGAAACGGCAAGGATTACAGCTTTTGATGCCATTCTTTTGGGAAGACATCCCCATATCCGTTATAAAACAAGTATTGATGATTTAAAAAAAGTAGATGCCGTAATAAAAAGGCTGAATCTTTCCCATCTGTGCCTGAAATATCTGGATCAGATGAGCGGAGGAGAACTACAAAAAGTATCCATTGCAAGAGCCCTTGTTCAACAGACAGACCTTCTCCTGTTGGATGAACCCACCAGCAGCCTCGACCTGAAAAACCAGACAGATATTCTCGGGCTGATCAGACATGTTGTAAAAGGACATCATATTGCCGCGGTCATGACCATGCATGATCTAAATACAGCCTTGCGTTATGCAGATCACTATTTATTATTAAAGGATAAAACAATTTATGGGGCTGGAAAGATAAATGAAATTTCTTCAAAAATGATAGAAGATGTTTATGGTATTCGCGTTGACATTTTTTATCACAAGGGATTTCCAGTAGTGGTTCCCATTGGAAATATAAAAGCCGCCTGAATTTTAAAAAAAGGAGTTCACAAATGACTTGCTTATTAAAAAAAGAGTTGATTGAAAAAACAATAGAGTTCCACGGCCATAGCTGCCCAGGACTTACCATAGGCATCCGGGCCTCGGAACTTGCAATGGAAAAATTAAATATCCATAATGCAAAAAATGCCGTGTGCCTGGCTGAGACGGACATGTGCGGTGTGGATGCCATCCAGTTTCTGACAGGGTGTTCCTTTGGTAAAGGAAATCTGATCCACAAAGATTACGGCAAATCCGCATTTACTTTTTATGACAGGGATGCACAAAAAGGATTTCGAGCTGTATTCACTGATTTTGCAAGGGATGAAACAAACAGGGATAATCGGATTAAAAAGCTGCTGAAGGCTGAGTTGACCGATCTTTTTACAACACAGGAGGTGGATGTACCACCAGTGCGCCCTGCCCGGATATTAAAAAGTATTCAATGTGATTCCTGCCATGAAATGACCATGGAGTCACGCATCCGGCTGTTTGATGGTAAAAATCTGTGTATCCCGTGTTTCCAAAAAGTGGAACAGAAAATTTAGGATTTTTGCGAGCAAAAGATTTTGAGAAACTTTTCCCTGAAGTGAACAGACATAGTTTGCAACGTGATTTAAAGGATTTTCAAGTTGCAGCCTGTCTATAAAAGCCTTGACAGAAAAAGTATCAAAAAGTATTCTTATAATGGAACATAAAAAAGGAATACAACAAATGCATACCCAAAAGATAGCCATTACCATGCCAATGGATTTACTGGCAACTATTAACGAGATCAGCAAGCAAAAAGGTCTTTCTAGAAGCAAGCTTATTTCTATGATCCTTACAGAAAAAATTATAGCGGAAAAGAGAAAACAGGTCAGAGATGCGTATGACCGTGTTTTTTCAGATGAATCCATCCAGCAAGAACAGCTTAATTGGACCCGCTGGTTTGAGGAGGCAGGTTCTGAAGAGGGGCAGGAATGGTAATAAGTAAAGGGTCTGTGTATTGGGTGAATTTCTCCCCGGCTAAGGGATCTGAGCCTATGGGTAAACGCCCCGGGCTTGTGTTACAAAATGATCTGTTGAACAACAGCAAACTAAATACTGTTGTCGTAGTAGCCATAACCTCTACTTTAAAATTTGGTGAATTGCCGGGTAACGTGAGTCTTCACAAAGGT
>JAOZRF010000526.1 GCA_029940245.1 Desulfobacula sp. | reverse complement strand
GTTGATAAGATCCAGGGCCTCATCAATGTCCTTAACCCTTATGAGGTTGGCCACAGGGCCAAAAGATTCCTGCCTGGCAATGAACATATCCGGATCAACATTTTCAAACACGGTTGGACCGACAAAAAAACCGCCTTCAAAACCTTTAACCTTGGCAGTTCTGCCATCCAAAAGCAGTTTTGCACCATCGGCTATTCCCCTGTCTATGAAATCAATGACTTTTTGCTGCCCCTTTTTAGAAACCAGAGGGCCCAGTTCCGTGCTTTCATCAAGGCCATATCCCATTTTCATGACTGCCGCCGCAGAAACAAAGGCCTCTTTAAGCTCGTCATAAACATCATCCATAACAAGCAGGTTATCAGCACCCAGACATCGTTGTCCGGCCATACCATAGCAGCCACGTAAAAGTCCGTTCACAGCTATATTAATATCCATATCCTGGGTTAAAACCACATGATTTTTACCATTACCATTAATTGAAGCTTCTTTTCCAAGCTCTCCAGCCCGGGCAAAAAGTTGTCTTCCCACGCCGGTTGAACCAATAAACCCCACACCCTTTACATGGGGATGACTCAAAATCTTATCATTGACATTACGGCCGCCATATACAAGATTCATGAGCCCTTTAGGAAAGCCCTTCACTTCCTGTACCACCTCAAATATAGCCTGGGTGCTGAGGGGCACATCTTTACTGGGGCTTACAATGACAGGACATCCGCTGGCAAAGGCGTAGGGGACATAGGAGGACCAGGCGTGCATGGGGATATTGTTGGGGGTAATAATAAGAAAAACGCCCCTGGGCTCCCAAAACATGGTCTGGTCCAAGCCTCGGGCAAGGTCATTGACATATTCTCCCTTGGTCAAAAGAAGAAGGGCTGAAGAGGCGGATTCGATATTTTCGATGCATCGGCTCAACGTTCCTCGGGCTTCACCAATTGTGCGGCCATGATCCTGGACAAGTATTCTGCAAAGCCGGTCCGCTTTTTCCACAAACTTCTGCCTTAAATCAAAAAGATACTTTGCCTTGTCTCTGAGCGGAACAGCACCCCATGTTTTCATGGCTGCATGGGCAGACTCTATTGCTTGGTCCACTTCATCATCCGTCGCCGAGGGAAATGTTGCAATAACTTCACCTGTAGTCGGGTTCACGCTCTCATAAATCTGATTTGACCGGGATTCAGCCCACTCACCATTAATGTATTGCTTTAACTTGCCATAATTTTGTTGTACTTCTTTTAAAACTGCCATTTAAATATCCTTTCTATTATTATCTAATACCTCTTCTTTATCAAAACAATGAAATAGACTAACTCTTTATGCTTTTGTAAGGGTCGAATCAAAAAGGCCCGGCATCTTTATCAAAAAATTCATGGCATCAAGCACATGCTCTTTCATGATTTTGCAGGCATTTTTTGTATCCCTTTCCAAAATTTTTTCAACAATTTTCTTATGGTATTTCAAAGATTTTGTCAGGTGGTTTTTATCATGTAATGTCTGGTAACTGAATCTTTGAATCTGTTTATGAAGATTGGAAGCTATTATCTCAAGGCGCCGGTTTCCAGCAATATCCATGATCCTGAGATGAAACTTGCGGTGAAATTCCTGGTAGTTGAGAATATCTGAACCTTCGACATGTATGCAATCCTCCATTTTTTGAACCAGATCACCAAGTTCTTCAAGCTGCTCACCTGTAATATGCTCCAGTGCAAGCTCGGTGGCCATTGCATAAAGACTGGCTTTCAGCATATAGACTTCAATAACGTCAGCCTTGCTCATTTTAACAACAAAGACTCCCCTTCTGGGCTTTCTAATTACCAGGCCCTCACTTTCAAGGGCTTTAAATGCTTCCCGAACCGGGGGCCTGCTTATCTCCAGCTTAGAGGCAATTTCATCTTCCTTTATCTGTTGCCCAGGCTTTAAACTTTCCGTAACGATCCATTTTTCCAGATAGCGTTTTGCCATGTCGGTCAAGGACTCGACTTTCATATTTCTCCCGATAATGCGTTACAATTTATTTTTGTTCAATAAAATAAAAAAATTGTCTATTGTATACAATTTGTCCTATGAATTTGTCCAGCATGC
>JAOZRF010000123.1 GCA_029940245.1 Desulfobacula sp. | reverse complement strand
ATAATTTTTCAGCCATGAGTGAGCCATATTGCCCAATTCTGACAATATGATTTCCAGTGTCCTCATCTTTATATTCTGCTGCCATGACCAGACGGTGTATGGAATCGATATGGGATTCCTTGAGTGCTTCATGGGCTTTTTGGGCCTCTTGCTTAAGAGCTCTTTCCATTAACACACGATTTATCCGGATAGCCATTTCTTTGGGCGAAAAAGGTTTTTCAAGAAAATCACTGGCACCGATATCGATGATTTCAGCATACTGGTAGCTATGAATGTGACCTGTCATTACAATGACATTAGCAGTAAATTTCGATTTAATAATTTTGGCAAGCTCAATACCATCCATTCCAGGCATGTCAACGTCAGTAACCACCACATCAAACATCTGCCCGGAAATCATTTCCAGTGCCTCTTCACCATTTTTAGCAAAGCAGCAGGAATAGTTCGTTCTGGCCATGGTATTTTCAAGCAGGTCTCTTATCATGGGTTCATCATCAACAATTAAGATATTGGCCTTTGTGGATTTCTGGGAAATAAAATTAGTTATCATAGGCTGCCTGTTTTTCAACCTTTGGGATTTGCTTTATTTTTAAAAGGATATCGGCAAGTTTACAACAAAACTTTAGCAACTACTCAAATTAATTCCTGATCCCCGGCTGCTGTCCCTCAGAAAGGATATCACTATCTCCTATCTAACCTGTAGCAACTTCCTATGAACTGCTTGGCATATTTTTTCATTTCCGATGCCCGCTCTGTAATTTCTCCATAGTGGGGAAAATTCCCGGCTTTTGTATCTGTAATTCCTATGGAAATACTCATTATGTCGAATGATTTCAAAAGGCCATGTCTGTCACAGGATTCAATATGGCCCCTTACTCTATCATCGTTATCATAAAACGTGGATATGATTCTGTCAAAGTTGTTTATAATTTCGATAGACGTTTCTTCGATGAGGTTTAAATCCATAATGAATATGAAATCGTCTCCTCCTATATGTCCTACAAAACTGTTTTTATGCTGTTTGTTTTTTACAATATTAAGAACAAGACGTCCCGTTATCCTTATAACTTCATCCCCACGGCTGAAACCATATTTATCATTAAAGGGCTTAAAATGATCGAGATCT
Source organism: Desulfobacula sp. (assembly GCA_029940245.1). Taxonomy (GTDB): domain Bacteria; phylum Desulfobacterota; class Desulfobacteria; order Desulfobacterales; family Desulfobacteraceae; genus Desulfobacula. Next base: position 6,581 of record JAOZRF010000123.1, on the reverse strand, counting down.
GCATAAGCAAGGGCGAAAACTTCATGTTTATCAAGCCTGGCCTGAATTTGTCTGTTTATTGAAATATTCCCCGGTAATTTTGTCAGGGGATTAATTTCAACAACTCTTTCAGCCCTTATAATGGAGAGCTTAACGCGGGTAAGCATGTCTCTTTCAAAATCAGCTTTGTGAATGTAGTCTTCAACAGGCAAAAAATCCCATGTGATGGGACCAGGCTGATCAGAAAGAACGGCAAGAACAGGCAATTGATAAAATATTGGGTCTTCCTTCAAATTGCTGAGGATGTTGATTGAAGCAGAATCATCGGTATTGATATCAATAATTACAAGATCAGGCATGGAATTGTATATATAATCAAGAGCGAATTGTATATTATTGAAAACGGCTGTTTTGTATAAACTTTTAAACACAACTTCTAAAGTTTTTAATATAATAATATCCTTAGAAATAACCACTATAGATTTCATAATTATAAGGATAACTCCTCTGTGACACTCTTGGAAGCTTCCACTTCTCCCAGTATTTCTTTTATATCATTTTCATTCAGATCAAGATACTCAAAAACGGTAGGGTTTAAGGCCGGTACAAAGGGATCGCCCGCAAACCCTAATCCCATCGCGCGCACGAGAATATCCGATAAGTGCACAATTGCCGTTTCAAGGGGAGCATTTTTTGAGAGATTAGGTTTATGGTGATATTTTATGCTTTCTACCAGGTTAAGGGGGAAACGCCATTTTTCCGCCAGCCAGGAACCGACACCGGCGTGAGTTTCTGCAAAATGATTCTTCTCCGCCTCAGAAATAGTAATATCTTCCATATTTATTTCATTCATTACTTTTTCATATTCCTCTGGGAATTGAAGAATTAGAATTACCTTTCCTATGTCATGAAGTAACCCTGCGGCATAAACATCGTCAGGGTCTTTCAATCCTTTCCGCTGGGCTATGAGTTTTGCTGTTATGGCACAATTAATAGAATGTTCCCAGAGTCCGAGCATGGATTTCTGCATCAGTTCGAATACGGAGGTTCCTATGAGCAGGCCTTTTATCACATTCAAACCAAGAAGCACAGTTGCATGTGATACTGATGATATCCTGCCGGGAAAACCATAGATTACCGAATTAACCATCTTGAGAATTCTTGTTGCCAGAGCGGGATCATTCGATATGAAATTGCTGATTTCACCTAAGGATATACTAGGTTTTTCGATCATTACTAAAATCTGTTTAAGAACATCCGGTGTTGTTGGCAGGCTGCTTATGGTTTCGACTTTCCTTCTCAAGGTCCTGATGTCATTATTGTTCATATGACACCTCTATGTGTTCCCTTACCAATTTTTTCAGCAGGTCCATATAAGGCTCGTTTTCCACATTTTTGAATCTCATATCCAGTTGAACCAGCATCTCTTCTTTGGGTATGCTATTCTGGGATGGACCGTCTATAGATACTTTTTCCAGATCCATATTACGGATCTTAATTATCATATGTTCCGTCAGTTCAGTGCCTTCTTTGAGCATGACCATGTTGCCTCTTGTTACAGGTTTTGTCAGCTTCATCCCCGGCTCAATTTTGTCTACAGAAATTTTCGGCATGCTCACCCCCCTTTGTACTGCAAACGTTGATTATAACCCATGGTTCCTTATAATGCCTTATGCGGAATCCATTCCAGGATCTGTTCCCCTATCCATCTCTTTCATGGTAAATAAGGGATCAAAGACCTTTCATTTGTATCTTTTATAGAACATAAGATATAAAATAACAACTTTCTTTTTGTCAAGAGAGGTCTTAAAATGTTGCAATTTACAGATTTCAATCCACCATATTCAGCTCTGATCCATTGTTATTTTTGATAAAATGACCTGAAAATTACAAGATGATTTCCATGCCTTCTTTTGCAAAAAAGATTTCCATATTTCCCGTGGTATTGTGGCTGTAGAATTTTTCCGCCAGTTCGTCTAATTTTTTATCTGAATATAAGGGTTCATGATGAAACAGGGCAAGCTGTTTGACCCCGGCTTTTTTTGAAGACTCAATAGCATATTCCATGGAGGTATGACCCCATCCTTTTTTGGATGCCTGGTATTCTTCTTGTGTATATTGTGCATCTCGAATGACAAGGTCGGCATTTTTTAGAAAGTTTTCCAACAGTTCATTTTGCATTTGAGCGGTTTCTTCACCCTCATGGGCCATGGTTTCATCATAGGAAGGGTCTTGGGGATCAATGGTAAAAATATTCTGGAAGGGCTCTGAATCGTAGAGGGTGCACACTACTTTATCCTGGTATTTGAAGCGGTAACCCAGGCAAAGAACCGGGTGGTTTAAAAATTTGGCTGTTACTGAGATGTTGTCATCTTTTGTTGTTACCGGTCCTTCTTTCAGCTCGATATAATCTATTTTGGATGCCAGCTCAATTTGTCGGACGGGAAAATATCGATAGGACATTTGATTTCCGATAATATCTTTGAGTGTGTCGTTTTCAAAACTGACCGGGCCGTATATTTTTAGTTTGGTGTCTTTAAGGTAGATGGGGCTAAAAAAAGGGAAACCCATGATATGGTCCGAGTGGGTATGAGTTAAAAAAAGTTCGGTATCGATGGGGCCTTTGGAGAGATCGTTGGCCATCATGTGGTTGCCTAGTTCCCGGATGCCGGAACCGGCATCAATGATGATCTGTCTGTTTATGTCATTGAAGCGTAGTTCAATACAAGGTGTGTTGCCGCCATATTTTACAGTGTCAGGTCCTGGGCAGGGGATCGAACCTCTTACGCCCCAGAATTTTATTTTCATGGAGTATCATTATCCTTTGGCAATTTGTATGAATAGTTTTGCATTTTCAATTTCTGTTCGGCTTTTTTCCTGAAGGGTTTTCAAAGTTGCCGGCGCTAAATTGTGCTTTTTTAAAAAGGTTCTTATCAATGAGTCTTGCAGAATAGTCTCAACAAAGATATCTTCCGGAAATTTTTTTTCAACGCCATTGATTGTTATTTTGCTTAATATGTCTGCTACGGCTACGCGTTCAACAAAGTTATGGGTTTCATCATCTGTTTGAGGCAGATGATGATGGGTGCAGATGACCTGGGAAATGGCGCCTTCCAGTTTCCATTTTTGGACAATCAGTTTTCCGATTTCTTCATGGTTCATACCAAAAACGGCTTTTTCTGCTGTGTGCAGGGAAAGGTTTTTTTCAGTGGCGGTGACAACAATTTCCATGTAATCGGCAGGAAAACAATGGATCAATGGAATTTTTCCAATATCATGGAGAAGGCCTGCAACAAAATATTCTTCGCAGTCGGATTTTATGATGCCGGTTTCAAGGGCCAGGGCTTTTGCCCATACGCCGGTGGAGATGCAATGGGTCCAGAAAATATCCATGGTATTCTTTTGGAGGGATTTTTTTTGGGTAATGGTTCCCAGTATGGCAGAGCTCAGTGCCAGGTTTTTAATGGTATTTAAGCCGAGCATGATAATGGCCTGGGTTAAGGAGGTCACTGGATTTCTCAGGAAATAATAGGCTGAGTTAATCAGTTTTAAAACATTCCCGGTGAGAACAGGATCCAGAGAAACCACTTTATTCAGATCATAGGCCGAGGTATTGGGGCTATTGCACACAGACAAAACTTTTGTGGCGGTTGTTGAAAGACTTGGCATTTTGATCAAGTATTCTTGAATGATGTGAATATATTTCTCTTTTTTATTCTGTGGGTTTCCCATTGGGTTCTTGATCCCATGCAATTGAAATAAAATTAAGTGTCAAGCATAGCGAATTTTTTCATGCTACTCAACAAAAAAATAGTTGAGACTTTGTGGAAGTGAACCATAGTTTGAAACAAAAAGGATCAAAAAACGAAAACTGAACGATGGTGACTATGAACTGATTCAAGGGGTGGCAGAAACCGATCAGATGAATACAAAAACCCGGACCGGGTTACAATCGATCATCCCACGCTTATGCCGGGCAAACTGAAAATATTTTGGATTATAATTTTATTTGTGTAGTGACAATTGTTTTTCTATTTTTCCTAATTTAAAACAATCAGGCGGTGGATTTGTTGAGAGAAATTTACTTGCAATCCCCAGTGGCTGTGGTGTAATTTATGTTATCTATTCATTGGGATTGCCCAAGGTTAGGTTAATTTGGAAATTATAAAGGATAGTCCTATGATCAACAAGACGGAAAAAAGACTGCTCAGTTTTATCGATAAGAATGAACTGGTTGCTTTAACTCAGGATTTGATCAGAATTGATTCAGTGATTCGACCAAAGACTGGAAATACAGAAGCCGGGGTCGTCCGGTTTATTGCTGACTGGATTCGCAGGGAACTGGGTGTTGAACCACTTATTGAAGAGGTGGTTCCCTGCAGAGAGAATATTATTGTTACTATTGATTCAGGCCGGGCAGGGCCATGTTTGATGTTTGAAGGTCACACAGATGTGGTTTCCGAGGGCAATCCGGATCTGTGGCAGCATGATCCTTTTGGCGGGGAGATTGATGACGGTAAAATTTACGGCAGGGGATCCTGCGATATGAAGGCGGGTCTGGCCGTTAATTTGCTGACCGTCAAGGCGATGCTGAAATCCGGGGTTGAATACAAAGGCAGGATGCGGCTGGGTCTGGTGTGCGATGAAGAGGATCTGATGCTTGGAATTCAAGATTATATCAAAAAAGGACATGCTGATGATGTGAATGCCTGTCTTGTGCCGGAACCCGAGGAGAACCAGCTCTGTTTAAGTATGAAAGGGGCTTTGCGAGCCATAGTCAAAGTTAAAGGCAAGATGGCGCACGGGGCTATGCCGCTTACCGGGATTAATACCAGTATTCGCATGGCACGGATTATTTTGGCTTTTGAGGCCTTTGAAAAAGCGGAAATAGAGCGTTGCGGCAGGGACGAATTTTTGGGATGGCCATCCGTGACATTTACTGTGGTGCAGTCGCCTCCCGTGGGTGAGCCGGCACAGCTAAATGTCATGCCGGCAGAATCTGTGGCATATCTGGATATCCGGACCATTCCCAGTCAGAATCATAAACAGATCAAGATGCAGTTGCAGGAGATTCTGAACCGGTTGGCTGCCGATGATCCTGATTTTCATGCGCAAATTGAGTTTGTTGCTGATAAACCCGTGGTCAGCATGGAAAAAAATGAACCCATCGTCATGATTGCAGCAGATGCTTACCAGGATGTCACGGGCAGGGAGCCTGTTTATAATGGTGTTCCAGGAGCCACTGACGGGACTTTTTTAAGGGATTTAAAGGGTATCCCCTCCCTGGTCAATGGGCCAGGGCCCAGGCATGTACCACACCAGACGGATGAATATGTGGAGATCGAAGAAATGTTTGAATCTTTACAGATTTATCTGCTGACCACCCTTCGATTTTTAAACGGGCCAGCCAATGAGTAATCTCCATCAGCGACTTTTACTCATTTGACCAAAAAAACTGAAAATTTTCAAAAACAATAAGATTTTTTCTAATACATAAGGGGCATCGAATTTTTTTTTAGTCTGATGTAGAAACCCTGGTCCTGAGGGCCAGGTCAGAGTGCAGTGGCTTTGCCATCTGTACGGCTCAATGTTACTCTATGATCGAGTTGTCCCCACAACTTAATGATCAAGGAGTAACAAATGAGCCGATTTTTAAAATTATCACAAACGCTATGGCATTGCCAGTACCACCTTGTCTGGGTACCTAAATATCGGTATCGGGTATTGAACGGGGACGTTGGTATAGAAGTCCAAAATTGTATCAGAGCTTTTTCAGAACAAAAAGGGTGTAAGATTATAGAGTTAAATGTTCAGATAGATCATGTGCATCTGCTTGTAATGGTACCACCCAAAATATCAATTTCAGATTATATGGGTATGATAAAAGGGCGGACAGCAATCAGAGTATTTAACAAGTTCAAGTCGCTGAAATGTAAACCCTATTGGGGTAATAAATTTTGGTCAAGAGGATACTGTGTGGATACTGTTGGTTTGGATTCGGATATGATTCGAAAATATGTAAAATATCAGGAACAAAAAGAAAGAAGAGTTGAGCAACCAGATTTATTCAGTTAATATCAACCGTGGGAGACAACTCACCATTCAACAGCGCCAGTATGTGTTACGGAAACCGACATGTGTGGTGTGGATGCCATTCAGTTTCTGACAGGGTGTTCCTTTGGCAAAGGGAACCTGATTCACAAAGATTTTGGGAAATCTGCCTTTACCTTTTATAACAGGGATACTCAAAAGGGGTTTCGAGCGGTGTTCAAAGATGATTTTGCAAGGGATGAAAAAGACAGGGATAATCGAATCAAGCGGATATTGCAAGCTGATTTAAAAGATCTTTTTTCGACTGAAGAGGTGGATGTCCCTCCTGTGAGACCGGCCCGGATAATGAAAAGCATTCAATGCGACGGTTGCAGTGAAATGACCATGGAATCCCGCATCCGGCTGTTTGACGGTAAAAACTTGTGTATCCCGTGTTTTCAGAAGGTTGAACAGAAAATTTAGCAAAACAGGTGGGCTCATCATACAAACTCAGCAAGAAAAATATGGGCTGAACAAACCCTGATATCATCTTTTGAAACAAGGTCGATATA
>JAOZRF010000525.1 GCA_029940245.1 Desulfobacula sp. | reverse complement strand
ACAGTGCTCGGGCCACAAGTTCCTTTCCTGTTCCACTTTCGCCATAAATAGCAACAGTGCTGTCTGAGCAAGCCACCATTTTGATTTTTTCAAGAACTTCTTTCATATTATCGCTGTAAGCTGTCAAATTGCCAAAGTCATAATTTTCTTCTAAATGGCTCTGGAGGATGATATTTTCTTCTTTGAGTTTTGCATGGGCCAGTGCTCTTTCAACAACCAGTTCAATAAGATCTTTTTTCAAAGGTTTTGTTATGTAATCAAAAGCTCCTAATTTCATGGCTTTAACTGCGCTTCCCACAGCGCCGTAACCTGTCATCATGATAACGATATTTTCAGGATTTATCTTTTTTATGAATTCAAGTAGCTGCAGACCATCAATACGAGGCATTTTCAGGTCTGTTATGACCAGATCATATTTATCATAAGGAAAGACTTCCATTGCCTCCTGGCCATCACTGACAGCTTTAACTTCATAGGCTTTTGCTGATAACAATTCCACCATATTTTTTCTGTTAAGATCATCGTCTTCCGCAATTAATATTTTGGCATTTTTCATATAAAACCTAACCCCGATACAAGCACGAACTATTTTTAAAAAAGGATAATTTTTTTCTTATCACAGCTTCTTTCAACTGGATAGGATATCTCATATTTATCACCTCAATGCTGCGTTTAAAATTCTGAAACAAGCGCTTGAATTCTACCCTGAATGTATAACCAGTGTCAAGAAAGGATAAATTTGGGAACACGAATGCAAAAAAAAGCTGGTGTTTTGAGGCAGCAATGGCTGCAAGTTGAAAAAATTGGTGCTATTTTACCAGAGATTTAAGAATACCTTGAGCATCATTAGGATTATTTGTAACTTGCGACAGGGTCAGAGCGATGGCCGAGTGATGAAGGCATGCTTTTATATTCAGGCGATGATATAGCCTCTTGTTTTATCCCGTTCACTGAGTGTGAAATGTTGATCTGTTTTAGTTTCAAAACTATCGACCTCGCTCCTGATTTTCAGGAATTGATCAAAATTGGTAATAAAAATATCAAGAATATCAGGGTCAAAGTGTTCCCCCCTTTCTTTTTTGATGATATCAAAGGTTACCATAGGTGGATAAGGATCTTTATAAGGCCGCTTTGAGGAGAGTGCGTCAAAGGTATCTGCCAGAGCTATAATCCGTCCGGAGACGGGTATGTCAGTTCCTTTTAATTGATAGGGATATCCGCTCCCATTGAATTTTTCATGATGGCTCAGGGCAATTTCCTGGGCCATCTGCATGATTTTTGACTTGGATTTGGATAAAAGTTTTGCCCCGATCTGTGTATGGGTTTTCATGATTTCAAACTCTTCAAAGGTCAGCTTTCCAGGTTTTAACAGAATTTTGTCCGGTATGCCGATTTTGCCTATATCATGCATGGGTGATGCATAATAGATGGTTTCCCTATATTCTTCGGAAAGATTTAATTTTTGCGCCATGAATAAACAATATTCCCCTATTCTGACAATGTGAGCTCCTGTATCTTCATCTTTATACTCTGATGCCATGACCAGGCGATGGATGGAATCAATATAGGAATCCTTGAGTAGTTCATGGGTTTTTTGAGCATCCAGCTTAAGATTTCGTTCCCGCAATACGCGATTGACCCTGAGAATTATTTCCCGGGGTGAAAACGGTTTTTCAACAAAATCACTGGCACCAAGATTGATGATTTCATCATATTGGTAGCTTTGTATCTGGCCGGTCATTACAATGACGTCCGCGGTAAATTTGGATTTGATCTTTTTGGCAAGCTCAATCCCATTCATTACAGGCATATCAATGTCCGTAAGCACTATATCAAAGTTCTGCCCGGACATCATTTCCAATGCCTCTGCACCATTTTCTGCAAACCGGCAGGAATAGTTTGTCCTTCCCATGGTATTTTTCAGCAGATCTCTTATCATGGGTTCATCATCAACAATTAAGATATCGGCCTTTGGGGAATCCTTGGAAACAGAAGTGTTCATAATCGGCAGCCTTAATTATTATCTCAACTTTCGGTCTTAAGTTCTTGCAGACGGGGTCAGGCTTGTTTTATTGTGTTTTTATC
>JAOZRF010000122.1 GCA_029940245.1 Desulfobacula sp. | reverse complement strand
TCCCTCAAAAAGATTGGGAAAGGTGTTTGCCGCATATTCCATCATGGCCTGAAACCCGACAATCTGTTTGGCCATATTGGGTGCAATGACAGCCGGAGTTGAAGAATTTTTTACAACCTGTTCAAGTTTTTCCCTGTCACCTCCTGTTGTACCCATGACAAAAGGGATCAGGTTCCGGGTATAAAAAAGCGCATTTTTGTTAACTGCCGAAGGGTGTGTATAATCAATGGCAATAAATGAAGCAAAGTATGACTTGATTTCCTGTATTTTTTTATCCCGGGTGTCTGGTTTGACAAGTTCAAAACGCATTGAATCAATTGTGTGGATTTTGTTTTCTATTTCCTGGCCCGTGAGGGAAAAGGGAATAACATTAAACCTTTCATCTGCAATGGCGAACTGGACCATTTTGCCGGCAATCTTACCGGGCAGGCCATTGATCATGATATTTATTTTTTCCATGTAAACAACTCCTTATAGGTCTTGAACAAGGTTGGATAACTTGGGAAGTTTGTTTGTATTCAACCCTTTGATGATTTTTTTTAACGATCTTACAGCATCTGGAATATAGTATTCAAATTGTTTTTTCTTTTTAGCTAAACTTAAAAAGCTGAACGCTCCAAGAATTTGTAAATTTCGTGTCAGGCAGCAATAATGGTAGCAGTCTAAAAAGTCCTGGGTTTCCTTTGGAGTTAATTTTAATTTTTTTGTGGTGTATTGCAGAAGATCATTTTTTATTTGATCGTTAAGATTCATATAGGGGTCAATCAGTAAAGATGCAAGATCATATTGCAAAGGCCCAAGCCGTGCCGATTGAAAATCAATAAAAAAAACCTGGTCATTTTTGATCATAATATTTTTTGACTGCAGGTCACGGTGCATTAAGCCTTTGAATTCGTGTTTCAGTGCCTGGTCTGCAATATGGTTAAATTCATTTAAAAACTCTTTAACTGGAAGATTCAGTTTTAAATATTTTCTAATGAATGCTTCCCAAAAATATTTGCATTCTTTTTCAATAATAAGTTTTTTTGAATAGGTTTCGGTCTGATACGTCCATTGTTTTTTAAATCCTTTAATGCCTTTGATTGAAAAATCGATGAGGCAATCTATCACTTTTTTATATAGTTTTAGAGTGAACCGGGCATCATTTTTTTGTTTGATCCGGGCCTCAAGATGCTCATCGCCCAGGTCCTCAAGAATAACCATCCCGGAAAGTACGTCATGGTTCAGGATTCGGGGGACAAAAATTCCCTTTGAAAAAAGATGGGTGCCAATATGAACAAAGGCGTTAAGTTGTAAAAGAGCTTCAGTTTTGGGCATGCAAATGCCATGATCTGAGATAATAAAAGACCGGTTTTTATATGTTGTTCTGTACCAACGTCTATCTGACCCGTCGCCGGCAAGTTTGTCAATCTGAATTTCTTTTATTTTGTTCTGTTTAATTTGAAACTGGTCTGCGGAAAGTATCTGAAGGGAGGTCATTGAATAGGTATTTTTTGTCCCGATATCTGACCAGAAGATATTTTTTTTTACAAATGCGCTTATCTGTTTTTGTCTACAGAGATTTTGATATACCTTTATGCTTGAAAAAATTTTTTTATTGGGAAAATAATCATAAATTTTGGGAGATAAAACCTGGATGCCTGTAAAGGCAAGGCTATTTGTTTTTGATTCAAAATTCTGGACATATCCATGGCTGTCAATTTTGACTTTATTAAATTTGTTATAATCATGAAGAACCAGGGTTACCAGGGTATTTGATTTTTTATGAAAAGCATACACCTTTTTTAAGTCAACATTTGAAATAATGTCAGCATTAATAACAAAAAAAGGGCTGCCCTTTAAAAAAGGTTTTGCATTGGCAATGGCTCCGCCGGTATCTAAGATGACAGGTTCATAGATCGTTTGAATGTTAACTATATGTCTGAGTTGCTTGACAAAGACTTCTATCTGGTCATGCAAATGATGTGTATTGATCAGAATCTGTTCACACCCATTGTCCACAAGTTGTTGAACGACATGCTCAAGTACGGGTTTAGACAGTATTGTAAACAAAGGCTTTGGGATTTTTTGAGTATAGGGTAATAGCCTTGTACCAAATCCTGCTGAAAGAATCAAAGCTTTCATGGTTTTAATATGCGATCAAAAGAATTAACCGGTCAAGAATTTTCTTATAGTATTCAATCTGTACATGATCCTGGGATCCTGTAACCCCATTTTTGCTAAAATAATTGGCAGCATTTTTATAATTAACCTGTGAAAGGGATTCTTTAAATGTGATGATTTTGGCTTTATAAAGTTTTGTACCCATGGTGTGGATTTTTTTAACTTTTTCTTTTGCATCATGTTTTTCAGCTTTATATTTCTCAAAATATAGAAGGGTGGTTTTATAGGATTCAAAAAATGGCTGTAAAAATGCAGCAACCCATTTGAGTTGCCTTAACCCCTGGGAAGTAATACGAAACAGGTCTGATTCAGATGAATCCGGCACAAGGATTCCTTCATTAATAAACCATTTAATACATTTTGAGATATCTTCTTCATAGGTGGTCTCTTCATCAAAGAAAAATTCATCTGTAAACATTTTTTCCAGGAATTTATATCTGGCCACAAGGTCTGAAGAAGAAAATTGGAACCGGTCAGTTTCCAGAATGGCCACGGCAGTGTATGCAAAATAAACAAAAAAGGAAATTATAGAATTTTTATAATAATCCAGAATGGCCCGTTTGTTATCCTTTACAATAAAAACGGTATTTTCAGTGATATCTTTATCATCTTCGTCAGCAAGTTCGATAAAGTCCCTTGAGATAAAGTCGTTGATGACTGCGTTTAAAGCATTGTCAGGATCAGCCAGAAGCGCATCAGAAACTTCTGCATTCATGAAAGTCAATATATTCATATAGGTAGTCACACGGGCTATCATCTGCTTTTTTACAAAACTGTTTTTTGAACAATTTAATACTGCACTTGCAATGATACCGTGGGGGGTGGCTACAGCGTTGGTATTAATTGCATTGATCAGCTTGTAGCCAAAAGTTTTTACAAATTTTATGTATTCTTCTTTTGAGATTTTAGAAAGATCAATGTTTTTATTCCGGATATAATCTTTTAAGGAGATGGGTTCATTAAACTTCATATATACTTTGCCGTATTTTTTTTTTAGAAATTTACGGGCATTGATGAGTCCTTTTAATGTTTCCGGTTGCTTTTTACCCCCTTCTATTTCCTTTAGATATGAATCTTCTTCAAGTACATGATCATAACCGATAAAAATCGGGACAAAATAAAGATTATCACAGGCACCATTATTATAGGCATTAATGAGCATGGCAAGACCGCCTGGCTTTGGAGCCAAGAGTTTACCTGTCCTGCTTCTTCCGCCTTCAATAAAAATTTTTATATTAAACCCTTCATAAAGGAGTTTTTCCAGGTATGCTCCAAAAATTTTTGTATAAAGCGGGGCGCCTTGAAAGGTTCGCCTGAGGAAAAAAGCACCACCACGTCTGAATAAAGGCCCCAATGGCCAGAAAGACAGATTTTTCCCCGCGGCAATATGGGGGCAGGGCATATTGTTTTTAAACATGACATAGGGCAGTAAAAGGTAATCCAGATGGCTTTTATGGCATGGCACCAGGATGAGCGGTGCTTCCGTGGATTTTTCCCTCATCCGGTTGATTTCTGCCTGGTTGACAACCAGATCTTCAAATATATTTTTAAATATCCAGTTTAACAGCCAACTGGCAAAATTGATCACCTGAAGGTTGTAATTCGCTGCAATCTCTTTGATGTATTCTGCAGCTTTTTTATGGGTTTTCCTTAATGTAAGGTTGTTTTCCACAGCATATTGGGCCAGGTATTCACGTAAGGATTTTTGGGTTAAGATGTCTTCTGTTATTTCCTGTCTTGATTTTAAAACAGGGCCGGTTATACTTTTTCTCTGCCTGTTCAGTATCTCTACCAGATAGCTTCGCAATTGATGAACCTGGGATTCAGAATCAAGCTGCTCAATTTCAGGCTTGTTGATAAAATCTTTTAGATTAACGGGGTTTGCAAGTTCAACCCTGATTTTTTCAGGATGCCTTAGTATGATAAAAAAGCGTTTTATTAACCCTGGTTTTTCATGGGTTCCAAAAAGGATATCAGTTAAGGTCGGCTCCTTTCTCATGGGTTTTGTAACATAAATAATACTCTCAGGAATAATCATGACCGGTATATCAATGCTTTTTTGAAGCTGTATCAAAAGGAAGAGGGGATCCGGGGTTGACTTGATAAATCGTTTATAAAAATCTTCTTCTTCAATCAGGCAGATAAACCCTGCTTGTCCTTTTAATAATTCTTTTGTGGCATACCCGGTTGTATAAGGATCTTTGAAATCAAAATGGTGGAAAAAATAATCTATATGGCAAAGAAAGATTTGAATCAGGCGTTTTACAGATAAAAGAAAAAAGAATCTGAAATCAAACCCGATTTGAGGATAGGGCAGGTCAAGGCCTTTCAACTTGGTGTGATAATATAAAAAATTCAGCATCCTTTTGTTTTTACTGGCATAAACAACAATGCTTTTTTTGTTAATATTTTTTATTTTTTCAATATTGTGATCATCAAAATTAAGTTTATTGACCAATCGTTTAATCAGTTTTTGGATGAAATATCCAGGGTCACCAGGATAAAAACACAAAAATAAATCATAGTTATTGCCCAGCATGCAGCTCATCATTCTGCGAAGCTTAAGCCTGAAATTTGTAATAAGACCTTTAAGCTTTTGAAATAATGCCATTAACTTATCCTTCTTAGGAATTTTTTTTGTAAACAATATCAACCTTTACTAGTTATCAAAGGTTAACTGGAATGGCAATCTTAAAATAGCCTTGATAAAAACAATGGCTTATGATATTTTTTTTACCTGGTATTGATAATTTCAAAATTTGTTGAATTGAAAAAGAATAATTTGTTATATGAACTAATTTTTTAGGAGGATTTTTTTATGAAAACTTTAATTGGTGGAGCTATTGCTGTTCTTCTTGGTGTTGTGGGGTTGGCTGTCTGGTTTAATCAGTTTTTAATCCTTTTAGCAGGGTGCGTTCCACCTGTTCTTCTCTTAGGCGGTGGTCTTGCGCTTTATCTTGGATTTGACGAGTTGAAAGATTCCTGGAAAAAGGATGACAGTTCTGACGTATCTGAACCTAATGATGATAAAGCCAAAATTGAAAAGCTTGAAAAAGAACTTGATGAACTGAAAAAAGAAAAATAAGAATTAAAATAGATTATCAAAAAAGGGCCTGCATTATTGCGGCCCTTTTTTGATGGCAGATGTTGCAAGAAAATCTACCACTTCATTTTCTTTAATCCCTGAATGTCCTTTTACTTTAATGAATGCCAGGTCACAAAACCTGTTCATTAATGTCCTGATTTCATAAATCAGGGCCTGGTTTTTTTGGGGTTTCCAGTTTTTTGTCAAAAGACCGATGGCATAGCTTGAGTCAGAAAAAATGCGAACGGGCAAGTCATCTCGTTTCAGTTCCTCCAAAGCCCTTTTTATAGCGGTCAGCTCTGCAATATTATTGGTTGCCATGCCAATATATTGTGATATTTCTTTTTTATTTTCACCATAAATAAAAAGAACGCCAATGCCGGAAGGACCCGGATTGCCCGAGGATGCACCATCAGTATATATTTTAATGCAATTGTCCGGCAGTTCAGGTTCTTTTTTCTGCTTTTTTGTGACATTCCGGGCACCGGGTTTTATTGATGATGGAACTAAGGTTGATTTTTTTTTAGCTGGAACGGCCTGTCCTACAGGGTTAAGACTCTCCGGCTTAACCCGGTATTCATAATTGTGTTTTAAATTGTATTTTATCAACACCATTCCTTTTTCAATCAAAAGGTTTTCTTTTTCATCTGTCCTGGCCCAGACTTTGTTGCCTTTAAAACTCATCCGTTTCCATTTGCCTGCCTGATCATTATCATTCATATAAATAATATTTTCCTGAAAGGGTTTTAAATTGTTGAAGTTCATTCTGCCATTGACCTGATAAAAGATTGATATCTTCTAAATTTGTCAGTCTTTTTCGAAGTGTTTTGCTGCCTAAGATAAGATCGATGGGTAGCTGCTCAAATTCGTATTCATAAGGGGGTTGTTTAAATTTGAAATCATTTTTGTGATGTTTTATAATTAATTGCAACAATACCAGGGATGAATAATAGGGTTTAAACTCTTTTTTTGAAATGACATGAATTTGAAAGCCCTTACAAACATTTCCCTGCCATTTGCCTGAGGTCGGTTCAAAATTTACCGGACGAAGGAAGGAGCCTTTTATCAGATTATCTGCCTGGGATTTTATTTTTTTTATATCCAGAAATGGGGCTCCGAACTGCTCAAATGGCAGGGAGGTGCCACGTCCTTCCGAGATATTAGTGCCTTCAAAAATAACCTGTCCCGGATAAACCATGCAGGAAAAAGCAGTGGGCAGATTCGGGGAAGGGGCTATCCAGGAAAGTCCCGTGTCCGGCCAATACATATTTCTTTTCCAGCCCTTCATGGGAATGACGGTCAGATCACACCCTATTTTAAATTCCTGGTTAAAAAATTGTGAAATTTCTCCGATGGTCATTCCATGCCGCATGGGGATTGGAAACCTGCCAACAAAAGAGGATAAATTTTTTGAAAGAATATTTCCTTCAATCTGCGTTCCGCCGATGGGGTTGGGCCGGTCAAGGATAACAACCTGTTTTTTAAGTTTTGCTGCCAGTTCAAGACAATAGGAAACAGTATAAATAAAGGTATAAACCCTTGTTCCCACATCCTGGATATCAACAAGCAAAACATCAATTTGATCAAACATTTTTTGAGTTGGAATCCTTGTATCATTATATAAACTGTATACAGGAACCTTTAAGTCCGGTTCCATAAAGTGGTTGGATTCAATCATGTTGTCTTGTTTTTCAGCATAAAAACCATGCTGGGGAGAAAATAATGCTTTTAATTGTCCTGGAAAAAAATATTGTATAAGCGTTGACGCATGCGTGAAATGACTGTCAACGGATGCCGGGTTGGAAAGCAGACCAAGCCTTTTTCCTTCCAGGTATTCTGGTAGATCTGTGATAAGATTTTCAAGCCCGATAATTACCTTGTTTTTCATAAAAATCCTTAACTTTATCTATTTACTGCCTGAACGAAAATCTTGTTCAGACACGGTTTTAAGTTTTAGGATTTAAGTTTTAACCTAAATCTTAAATCTTAAAACAACCTCTGATATTTGCAAATCTCTAACCAAAATTGAAAAATTATATTTCTGGCTTTTTGTTCAGGTACTAATTATCATAGTCATTGACAAAATTTCAAATCCTAACTACTTATTAATCTTTTTATCTTTAGGAGAGATCAGGCCATGAAATTTCAAATCAGTAAATCAATATCAACAATTAAGCCCTATGAGCCAGGCAAACCCCTTAAGGAGGTTAAAAGAGAGTATAATATTTCCAATGTGATCAAGCTTGCCTCCAATGAAAATCCAATTGGGTTTTCACCAAAAGTTTATGATGCCGTCTCAAAATATATGAAGGACATGAATCGGTATCCGGAATCTTCGTCTTATACTTTAACCCATAAGCTTGCCAAAAAATTTCAGATTTCCCCCAATAATATTATATTAGGGAATGGATCAGATGATATTATAGCACTTTTGGCCCATAGTTTTTTAAATCCGGGAGACGAGGCA
>JAOZRF010000524.1 GCA_029940245.1 Desulfobacula sp. | reverse complement strand
CAAACCTTCAATTCCATTGATGCCGTCAATCAATATTTTTGTGGTTTCCATGATGGTGCTGGTAATCTTACGATAACCATCCATACCTATGGCATTTAAGGCAGCCCAGGCCGCTGCGATTGACCCTCCGGGCCGTGTTCCAAGAAGCGCAGGCGAAGCAAAAACACCCCCTGGCCAGTCCTGGTGGATGAAAAACTGATGTTTTAAATAATCCATATTTCGATACAAAACCGTTGAAGCCCCTTTTGCAGCAAACCCGTATTTATGAACATCAGCAGATATGGAAGTCACTCCGGACACTCTGAAATCAAATGGCGTAACTTTATATCCCTCCATTTCAATAAACGGAAGCATAAAACCACCGAGACAGGAATCCACATGAAAGGGTATCTTATGGCTTGCGGCAATCTGTCCCAGCTCTTCAATTGGGTCAATTATCCCGTGAGGATAGGACGGCGCTGATGCCACGACCATGATGGTATTTTTGTTAATTTTCTTTTTCAGAGCATTTAAATCCACCTGGTAATTTTCCGTTAGAGGTATGGGGACCATTTTTACACCAAAATATTTGGCCCCCTTTGCCCAGGCAACATGTATGGATTCCGGCGCAATCATTTCAGGAGCAAAAGAACCAAAGCGTTTTTTGCTTTTGGCAAGCTCACGATAGGTCAGAACCGGCAAAAGGCAGCTTTCCGTACCTCCTGAAGTCATTGTTCCCACTACATTTTCATCCCCATGCAACACATCTGCAGTCATACGGATCACTTCATGTTCAAACCGTTTGAGGCTCTTAAAAGCCATGGGATTAAGGGCATTTTCACTGAAATAAAGTCCATAGGCTTTCTTTAAGAAATCCGTATGCTCATTGTTCAGGTAGTAAACCAGGGACCATGTCCGGCCTTGGCGATAATTGACATCTTTTTGACGAAAAAACTCCATTTCTTCTAATATGTCATTATAAGACCTTCCTTTGGCCGGTATTGAATACATTTGAACCCCTTAATTCTATCTTAGAATTGCCTTAAAAACATAAGCAAACGTGATCCCCAGATAATTACCAATAGCGTATCCGATAATACCTGTTGTCAGGCCTGAAAGAATAATTTGGCGATTTTTCAAGGCACCCGCGACCACAGGAACAAAGGGGGGTGAACAGATGGCTGACACTGAGGTTATAATAAATGTATCTGTATCGATCTTGAAAATCCTGCAAAAAAGCGCATGCAATATTAATGATCCGAAGATACAGAATACCACAAAAAACATTAATGCCCAGTTAACGTTGATCAGGTCTTTTAAATTGGCCATGGATCCGACCACCAGGCAGAAGATGAGAATAATATACATTCCCAATTGAAAGGTCTTTTCTATATTCCGGATTTTTGGAACAAAGGAGGCCCCAATGCCAAAAGAAGTAATTAAAAGGATCGCAATAGAGGTTGAATACTCTTTTGGGAAGAAACCTGAAATCCCGACTGCAGCTCCTAAAATCAAGACTGATAAAACAGATGCACCAAAAAGTTTTATACAAATCTTTTTCTTCAATATATTCTGATATGAATTAATATCCTCGGTCTCCAGGTCTGAGCTTTTTTTTATCGTGTTTGTAATTTCAAATCTGGGCAAAAACCGGTTAAACAGACTCTGGGCAATACTGATGCTAAAAATAATATAGAGTAGACTGATCAGAGTATCATAAGTATGAACCACAATAAAGGTTGTAGGATCTACACCAAGGGCTGTCTTAATAGCTGCCATATTCGGGGTTCCCCCGGTGTAAACACTGATGGCCATCCCACTGAGCTTCCATACTTCAGGTACTTTATCCTGTATTAAAAAACACCCCATTCCGGCAACTGCAACAATGATAATGGTTGCGCCCAGCATAGACAGTATAGCTTTCCCTGCCAGTTGCAGCCAAGCCTTCACATTCATTGAAAACAACAGCAACGGCAGGGCTATGGCAACAGCAGCGCCACTCAGGGAATCCTGTAAATTAGCGGCGGATTCAGGTAGAATGCCGATGTTGCCAAGCGTGATGCCTACAATATAACAGATAATAACGGCGCCCAATTTATCAAGGAATA